>NZ_VCIW01000011.1 GCF_005765165.1 Paenibacillus antri
CACCGGCACTACCGGTGCGAACGCGTCGTGTCCGTCTCGGCTTCCGTCGGGAGAGACGGCAAGCCGACCGCGTTGAAGCTCGGGTTCGTGCCTCGAGATCGTCTCGTCCGCGGGTTCAAAGAACCGACCGCGCACGGGAAGGCGCGCATCCTTGAAGAACACGTTGATCCAAGTGCGGACGCGTTATGGCTGAATTCCGATCGGATGCACCATAGCCCGCTTCGAGACTGCATCCTAGAGGCTCGCGGCTGGATGAACCGGCTGTTCAACGGCGTCGGCACGAAATACCTGCGGAGCTATCTCAACGAATTCTGCTATCGTTGGAACGCCGCCGCCAAGGGAATTTCCTTGCGCGACGAATGGGACAAGCTTTGCTTCGGCGCCGAGAGACGCGCCGGTTAGGCGTTCTTCTCCGCCTGAGCCCATAGAAAGGTCTGACACCGTTCGAGGAGGCGAGACACAGCGCCCGTTCCCTGAGCAGAAGACATCAGCTTGGAAAGAAGGCGCGCACAGAATCCTCCCTCCCCGGAAGCGTCGCATCGCATCATGCGTGTAAGCCGTTGGTTCGCCTGCGCCGGACGCGGCCGAGCTTCTTCCCGCCTGAGCAGACGACATCAGCTTAGAAAGAAGCCCGAAGAGAGAGCACCCGCCCCATATAAGAAACCCAGAGCTACCTCGCCCTGGGTTTTCGATGTTTCTTATTTATATTGCGGGAGCCAGTCGCCGTGCGCTTCGATCAAGTCGTCGCACATCGCGATGATGTCGTCCATGGACAGCTCCGCGGACGTATGCGGGTCGAGCATGGCCGCGTGGTAGATATGCTCCTTCTTGCCGGTGATCGCGGCTTCGATCGTGAGCAGCTGCGTGTTGATGTTCGTGCGGTTCAGCGCGGCGCATTGCGGCGGCAAATCGCCTACGTACGTCGGCGTCACGCCGCTCCGATCGACGAGGCACGGCACTTCGACGCACGCCTCTCGCGGCAGGTTCGTGATGAGGCCGGTGTTCATGACGTTGCCGCCGATCTTGAACGGCACGTTCGTCTCCATCGCCTCGAACATATACGACGCGTATTCATGCGACCGTTGGTGGGTGAGGTTGGCGTCGTTGACGAGTTCGTCGCGCATTTTCCCCCATCTCTCGATTTGGTTTACGCAGCGGCGCGGATATTCGTCCAGCGGAATGTTGAAGCGCTCGATCAGCTCCGGATAGTTCCGCTTAATGAAGTAAGGGTGATATTCCGCGTTATGCTCGGACGACTCCGTAATGTAGTAGCCGAACTTCAGCATCATCTCGAGGCGCACCATGTCGCCGTGTTTTTCCTTCTGCTTTTCGACCGCTCGGCGCTTGATTTCCGGGTACAGGTCGACGCCGTCCTTCGTGACCTCGAGCAGCCACGCCATATGATTGATGCCGGCGATCTTCGCTTGTACGCCTTCCTTGTCGATCCCGAGGTTATCGAACAGATGCGGGATACACGCCTGCACGCTGTGGCACAGACCGACCGTCTTTACGCCGCCGTACGTGTTCATGACGTTCGTGAGCACGGCCATCGGGTTCGTGTAGTTGAGGAACCATGCGTCCGGGCATACTTCCCGAATATCCTTCGCGAAGTCGAGCATGACCGGGATCGTTCGCAAGTTCCGGAAGATGCCGCCGATGCCGACCGTGTCCGCGATCGTCTGGCGCAAGCCGTACTTCTTCGGAATTTCGAAGTCCGTGATCGTGCAAGGATCGTAGCCGCCGACTTGAATCGCGTTGACGACGTACTTGGCGCCGCGGAGCGCTTCCTTCCGGTCGTCGTACGCCTTAATGACGCAAGCGCTGCCGGTCGTCCGCTTCAGGTTGTTGAGCATCATCTCGGAATCTTTCAATCGTTGTTTGTCGATATCGAACAGGGCCAATTCGAAGCCCTGAAGCGCAGGCGTCATCATCGTGTCGCCCAAGACGTTCTTCGCAAATACCGTACTTCCCGCGCCTAGAAACGTAATCTTCGTCAACGTTACCCCTCCAGATCAATGTGCGTTTCTCCTCTTCAAATATAGGCGAATTCCATAGGACTGGGTATGGAGGAAACGAAGAGACATATGGATATTTGTAGTGCGATGGAGTACGATGAAAGAAAACGGCTAGGGGGGCGGCGGATGTTTCCCGAGCATTACAGCTTCGCGAGTTACGTCAATCCGGAGAAGAGCCGGGGCGAAATTACGGTGTTATTCAGCGGAGAAGCGCGTCCGATGGAGCTGCATAACACCGGACCCGGCGTTCACGATTACTATTTATTTCATACCGTCACCGCAGGAAACGGAGATTTTATGTTGGATGGGAAGCGTTACATTTGTGGTGCGGGAGACACCTTCATGATCTTCCCGGGTTCGCTGCACCAATATGTCGCCGCCGCGCGACAGCCATGGGAATACGTATGGGTCGCCTTCCAAGGACATCGATGCGAGCCGCTGCTGCAGCAGCTCGGCCTTACGCCTGAACGCCCCGTCGTCCGGGGGAGCGGGACGCGCAATGCGCTAGCTCTATATCGCCGGCTCAGGAGCTCGCTGCGCGACGCGGAGCATCCGGCGCTCGCCGACCTGGAGGCGGCGGGCTGCCTGCGCCTACTGCTGCGCGAGCTTGCGCTCGCCGAGCCCGATCGTCTGCCGGCGCCCCCGACCGCGGGCACGGCCGCGCGGCGCCAAGTCGAGCAGGCGATGCGCTGGCTCGAGCTGCAATACGCCCAGCCGATCTCGATCGAGCAGCTGTCGAAGTCGCTCGGCTACCACCGTACGCATTTGTCCAAGATGTTCAAGGACGCGATCGGCCTTTCACCGATGCAGTTTTTGATGCAAATTCGTCTGGAACGGGCGAAGTCGCTGCTGCGGAGCCATTGGTCGGTAGAGCAGGTCGCGTCGTCGGTGGGGTTCGCGGATGCGTTATACTTTTCCAAGCAATTTCGGAAGAGGTTCGGCATGTCGCCCACGGAATACCGCCAGCGGCAATGATGGAATGAACGGTCAGTTCTGATTTTGACCGTCTAGTCAGTACTATGGTATGATCGCGTAAAACGTTGCAGCCATTACGCCTCGCAAGTCCCGCATCGAGGAAGTTGTTTAATAGAACGAGGTGAAAACGTGTCCGCGATTCACGATAAGAAAAAACAAATCATCGAAGCTGCGCTCCAGCTGTTCGCCAACAAGGGGTTCCACGAGACGTCGATCCAAGATATCGCGGAATCGGTCGGCATCGCCAAGGGGTCCGTGTACCTTCACTTCAAGTCGAAGGACGATCTTCTCGTCTCCGCCTTGAAGCATACCGTACACCGAATGTTCGAGGAAGTCGCCTTGGCGTCTTCCTCCCCCGGCTTGTCCCCAAGGGAGCGGCTCGTCCGCAAGCTGGAAAGCCAGCTCCGGTTCGGTTACGAGCATAAAGCGTTCTTCACGATGCTGCTGAACGAACGTTCGATCCACGTCAACGAGGAACTGAAAAAATTCATGATGGATCTGCGTATCCGCTCGGTGCAATGGTCGCTTGCGGACGTCATGGACGTCTATGGCGAAACCGTCGGCCCGTACGCGATGGATGCCGTCGCCGCGTTGCAGGCGCTGGTGGGGCAATACACCGGGTACTTGATCCTCCACCAAGTCGAATTCGACATCGCCGTGTTGGCCCCGTTCCTCGCGGATCGGCTGGAGGACGTCGTGGACGGGATGCTGAGGAAGGGCCGACCTCCGATGTTGACGGAACGAATGCTGTTAGGTCCCGCGGCCGCCGCGGCGGCCGGCGAAGGCGAGCGCGACGCCCGCGTCGATCTGCGGGCGCATTGGATGCGCATGCTCCGGGAGACGATCCGGGAATCGGCCCTCGACGAGGCGAAACGGGAGGAGCTGCACAGCTACGCCGTCGTGCTCGAACACGAGCTGCGAAAGCCGGACCCGGCCGACGCCGTCGTCCAAGGCTTGCTGGCGCATCTGCGCACCGCGGAGACGCCCGCGATCGGCGCGGTCGTCCGGCAGGTGGAGCAGGAACTCGCGCGCTTATCCCGTTAATTATTTAACATCTAAGTTGATAAAGTTAGTCTAGTGCAGCATAATAGGGAAAAGAACGACCTATTCATCCTTGGAAGGGGTAGAAACCTATGTACGACATCGCTATTATCGGCGCCGGTCCGGCAGGCGCCAGCGCCGCGATATTCACGGCGAAAGCAGGCAAGAGCACTGTCGTGATCGACAGCGACAAGGGCGTCACGCGACGCGCTTGGTTCGAGAACTTCTACGGCATTCCGGAAATCGACGGACCTTCGCTCGTCGACATCGGCGTCGCGCAGCTGAAGAAGCTCGGCGCGGAATACGTCCTTGACGAGGCGACGGACGTCTCCGCCATCGAAGGCGGCTTCGCGATAACGACCGCCGGCGGCGCGAGCTTCCAAGCGAAGCACGTCGTGCTCGCGACCGGCTTCTCCGTCGAGTTCGGCGAGAAGCTCGGCGCCGCGACGAAGCCCGGCACGGAGCCGCGCGTGAAGACGATCTTCGACGTCGACGCCGACGGCCGGACGAGCGTGCCCGGCGTATGGGCGGCCGGCACGGCCGCGGGCGTAAGCGTGCACGGGATCATCACCGCCGGCGACGGCGCGAAGGTCGCGATCAACTTGATCAGCGAGCTGAACGGCGATCGGTACGTCGATCACGACGTCATCAAGCCGAAGGGATAGGACCGTCCTTCGCAACGAAAAAAAGGAACCCTGCCGAATGTCTCGGCTGCGGTTCCTTTTTCCATATTCGAGGCACCTACGAGCGGATCAGCTCGGGGCGATTTTCCGCTTGGGGCGGTTCTTCCATCCATCCATGCTTGATCATCAGCTTGCCGCCCTCTTGGGCGAAGTTGAACACCTTGGTCATGAGCGCGCCCAGCTTGAGCGGCAGGTCGCTGCGCAGGCTGAACGACGTGCCGAGCGCGTTGCCGCCGAGCCCGAAGCTCGTCAGAATGTTCGTGCAGTACATCATCAGCTTGTCCGAAAACGCCGGCGTCGTCGATTCCGAAGCGCGTCCGGACGTAGACGGCGACGGACTCATGTCGCTCTCCATGAAGACGGCTCGGATCATGTCGACCGTATCCCGCGCCAGCTCCCGGCCGGTTTCGAAGTACCGCTTCACCTCCGGCTCGAGGGCGGTTTGCGCGAAGCCCGTCATCAGCTCGAAGCCGACGACGTTCGTCTCCATCTGTTGATACAGATGCGCCGACTCGACAAGGTTGATCGGGCGCGCCTTGCGCAAAACCCCTTGCCCCTTCATGTATACGAGGTCCTCAACGAACTCGGTCTCGCGGGGCGGCGATACGATCGGAGGTCGGGAGAGCAGCCCTAGGGCGAGCAGCAGCTCCGTCGCGTCGCCGTACGCCCGCTGCGAGCACGTCGACATGTCTTGGATCAGTCTTCGGATATCCTCGCGATACGACATCGTCAAATGCAGCGCGCTTAACCCGGACGTAATCTTCGCCATAACGCGAACGAACGATACGTCGAATCGGCCGGTGAACATCGCCGGAGCCCGCTCGTTGACGTCTTCGTCTCCGAAGCCGACGGGGACGGCGGCGCGTTCCTGTTCGAACAGTTCGCGCACGCGGTCGATAAAGCCGCTCGCCTCGGCTTGCAGACGGGTCAGCAGCGCCTTCGGCTCGTCGCCATCGGCGTGGCGGATGAAATATCGCAGCATCCGATCCGTCATCGTCTTCTCCAGATACGTCATCCACAAGATCCCGATCTCCGACGAAGCCAGCGGGGAATACGAAGTACGATTTCTCACAGCCGTTCACTCCTATCGGAATGTTTTACGGCTATGGTAACCCATGGGCGTTGGTTTTATGTGGCGGAAATTCCGCGGAACCGAAATGCATGCGCGTACGTACGGTCCGCCTTCAGCGTATATTCCGGATGCGCCTTCGCGCCCCAGCTGTCGTCGCCGCCCACGCCCATCTGGCGATAGTTCGCGCGCACGACCGTCTTGCCGGCGAACGCCGGGAGCTGATACGGATAGCTGCAGCTCTCGAGCTCGGTCGGCGTATACGGCAGAGCGCTCCACTCCATCGCCTTATCGCCGTCGAACCGCAGGCCGAAGCCGTTCTCGTCCGTCACGGACGCCCAGCGGACTTCGGTCTTGTTGCCGCTCTCCTGCGGCCGCAAATACGGCGCCAGCTGCTCGCCGACAAGCCCTTGGTAGACGCCCAGCTTCGCGCCGTTCATCCGATCCCAGTACGTCTCGTGCGGACCGTTGCCGTACCAGCGCACGCGGTCGAACCGGCCGTTCAACACGAACAGCATGCCGATCTCCGGGATTTCCGGCAGTCCTTCGCCGGGCGACAACGTCTCCCTCACCTCGACCTCGCCGTTCGGATGCACGGTGTAGGCGATCGTAACGGTCGTCTTCGACGAAGCGGCCGCGACCGGCATGAGCAATTCATAGACCGCTTCGACGAACGCGGCGCCTTCGGACGTTTCGCTGCGGAACGACTTCATCTGCCGCGCGGCGCCGGCCAGCCGCCACGGGGCGCAGCGGACGTGATGGAAGCTGCCGCGGTCGTTGTCGGTATACGCTCTCCAGAAGTTCGGCGCCGGCGGAACGGTCACGAGATCTTGGCCCCGGTACCGATATCTCGTCAGATGTCCCGTGCGCTTTTCGAAGGAGACGCTGAAATCCGAGCCGGTCACCTGCAGCGTGACGAGATTTTCCGCGACCGTCAGCGGCGCGGCGTCGCTTACGGCAGAGGCCGCGGCCGCGGCGGTCGGCAGCTCGAGCGCGAGCTGGCCGAAGGCGACCTCGTGCCCCGCGTTCGCCCACCGCTCGTCGCGGCGCAGCGCGAAGCTCGCCGTCAGCACGTACTCTTCGCCCGGCCGAACGCTCTCCGGCAGCGCGAACGGCGGGCGGACGTCCGCGCGCTCGCCCGGCCCCGCCGCGACCGACGCGGTCGCGCGCTCGACCGGCACGCCGTTGTTCGACAGCGTCCAGACGAGGTCGAACGCGTCGAGGTTCGTGAACAAGAACCGGTTCGTCAAGCGGAACGCGCCCGTCTTCGCGTCGTTCGTTTCGAACGCGACGTTCTGGTAGCACGCCTTCGCCTCGGGCAGCTTCGGAGAGACGGTCCGATCGGCGAAGACGAGGCCGTTGCCGCAGAAGTTGCCGTCGTTCGGGAAGTCGCCGAAGTCGCCGCCGTACGCGAGGTACGTCGACGTTCCGTCCGGCGTCGGCTTGCGCAGCGCCTGATCCATCCAATCCCATATGAAACCGCCCTGAAGGATCGGGTATCGGTAGAACAAGTCGACGTATTTATGGAGATTGCCGAGCGAATTGCCCATCGCGTGCGCGTATTCGCACAGCACGAACGGCTTCTTGTTCGGCTCGGCGGACTCCGCGTATTCGTACAGATCCGGCAGCTTCGAATACATTCGGCTTTCGACGTCGGACGCCGCCTCGGAGACGCGGTACATCGTCACGCCCTCGTAATGGACGGGTCGCGTCGGATCCGCGGCCTTCAGCAGATCCCGCATCGCGAGGAAGTTGTCCCCGCCGAACGACTCGTTCCCGAGCGACCACATGACGATGGACGGATGGTTCTTATCCCGCTGCAGCATCGAATTGGCGCGGTCGAGCACGGCCGCCTTCCATTCCGGCTTGCTGCCCGGCAGCGCGCCGCCTTCGCCCTCTTGGCCGTAAAACCAAGAGCCGTGCGTTTCGAGATTCGTCTCGTCGATCACGTATAATCCGTATTCGTCGCACAGATCGTACCAGAGCGGATGGTTCGGATAGTGCGACGTGCGGACCGCGTTCATGTTGTACGCCTTCATCAGCTTGATGTCGGCGAGCATGTCCTCGTACGTCACCGCGCGGCCCCGGTCGCAATGGAACTCGTGGCGGTTGACGCCTTTGAAGACGATTCGCTGTCCGTTGATCTTCATCAGCCCGCCGTCGATTTCGAACGTGCGGAAGCCGACGCGGCAGCTCACCGTCTCGAGCAAGGCGCCGTCCGCGTCGCGCAGGGCGAGCGCCAGCGTGTACAGATGCGGATGTTCGGCGCTCCACTGCAGCGGCCGGTCGATCGCGCGCGCGAACGACAGCTCGCGTTCCGCCGCGCCGGCGTCGAACGCGACGTCGAGCAGCGCCTCGGAGCCCGGCACGACGCGCCCGTCCTTGTCGTACAGCGCCGCCTCGAGCGTCGCCGCCTCCGGCGCGCCGCCCGTTCTCGTCACGAGCGCCTTCACCTGCAGGCTGCCGTGCTCGTAATTCGCGTCGAGCGTCGCGGCCGCGAAGAAATCGTACACGTGCAGCGCCGGCGTCGCATACAAATACACCTCGCGGAAAATGCCGGACAGCCGCCAGAAGTCCTGGTCCTCGAGCCAGCTCGCGTCGCACCAGCGGTATACTTCGACCGCGAGCTTGTTTTCGCCGGCGACGAGGTAGGGCGTCAGGTCGAACTCCGCCGGCGTGAACGTATCCTCGCTATATCCGACGAGACGGCCGTTCACCCATACGTAGAACGCCGACTCCACGCCTTGAAAGCTGATATGTACCGGCTTTCCGGCCCAAGCATCAGGTACCGTGAAGGAACGGACATACGACCCGACCGGATTAAACTCCGAGGGAGCGAACGGCGGATCGAGCGTCTCCTTCCCTTCCCACGGGTATTTGATATTCGTATATTGCGGGGCGTCGTACCCATGCAGCTGCCAGTGCGACGGAACCGGAATGTCGTCCCACGCCGAGCAATCGTAATCCTCGCGGTAAAACTCCCGCTCCCTCTCTTCCGGACGCTCCGCGTACCGAAATTTCCAGAGCCCGTTCAACGATAGAAAATACGGCGACGCGTACCGGTCTCCGGCCAGCGCCGCTTCCACCGTATCGTACGGCATCAGGGTCGCGTGCGCTTTCATGCGGTTCACTTCGAAAATGTCAGGATTGTTGTTCCACTCCGGAAATCCGTTCGCCGGCGGCGTATATCGCAGCATGCTTCCAACACCTCGCGTAATGATGAATTCGTAGAATCAATAATTCAAATCGAATCTCGCGATCTCGTACGGTTGTAGTTCGAACGAGATCGTTCCGTCCGCTTCGGACAAGACAGGCGCTTCGGCGCCCTCCCGGTTCGCGGCGAAGCCGACGGCGCCGGGCGCCTCCAGCCGGACCGCGCGGGGCGCGTCGCTAACGTTCGCGACGAGCAGGCGCATGCCGGCGGCGCTCAGCGGCGCGATCGCTTCGACGCTAGCGTCGCCGCATTGGACGGCGCCGAGCAGCGCGCCTCGGTACGGCCCGAGCGCCGCGAACAGCCGGCGGTACGCGGGCGTCGGCGCGGCCGCGCCGGACGCGTCGGTCGCGACGAGTCCGCTCTCGCCGACGGCGTCGCAGACCGCGATCGACGCCGCCCCCGCCTCCGCGAGCCGCCGCAGGCTGCCCAGCGTCCAGGCCGCCGCGAACGGCTCCCGCTCCCGCGGGTCGTGCGTCCGCGCGCCCGCCTCGCCGGTCGCCGCCGCGTTCACCCGCTGGGTGAACGTCACCGGCCCGGCGTGGATCGGCGCGCCGCCGGCGGCCTCGCGGGCGTTCGCGACGACGAGCGCCTGCATCGGCAGCGTCTCGACGATCGACGCCCGGTCGAACGCGTGCACCTGCGGATTCATCGCGAGGCACACCCCGTCGAGCCGGTCGTACGGCATCGTCCCCGCTTCCGCGGCGCGGTTCAGCTCCGCGTAGTTCGCCCGCGAGCCGCCGAGCAGCGGCACCGCGCCGCAGCCGGCGGCGTCGAGCGCCGCCCGCGCCGCCTCGGCCCGCGCCGCCGTCGTGACGGCGCCGGCCCCGAAAGCGGCGAACGCGCGCAGCCGCGTCCCCGAGCGGGCGAGCCGCGCGCAGCACGCCGCGAGCCGCTCCGCGGCGCGATCGTCCGCCGCGGCCGTCGCCGCGATCGCGAGCGGCAGCCCGAGCGCGGCAGCCCCCGCCGCCGCGCCGTCGAGCGCCGCTTCCCACGCGGCGTCGTCCAACGACACCGCCGCGTACAGGAAGTCGATCGGCAGCGCTTTCAATAACGCTGCGGCGTCAGGGCCGATCGGGCCGTCCGCGACCGCGTCGTACAGGAGGCCGAGCGGCGGCAGCGCCCCGACGGTCCGGCGCTCCGCTCGCAGACGGACCGGCGCCTCCTTCGAAGCATCTCCGCCGGCGCCTGCTTCGTCCGCCCCGGTCACCCGAATCCGGACGACCTGCTCGACGACGTCGCCGCGCCGCACCTGCGCCGGGAACGGGCGCGAGAGCGGCGTGCAATACGTCTTGAACGAGGCGTCGGTCCAATTGCGCTGGTCCTCCATCTCGAACAGATCGCCCTCGAAGGCGATCTCTACCTCAAGGCCCGACGCGCCGGGCACCCCGTGGCGCAGGGCGATCATGCCGAAGAACGGCTGATGCGGGGAGATGCGCTCCGGGAACGCTCCCTCCGTCTCGCCGTCCTCCGACGCGACGACGACGCGTTCGCCCGCGAGCGTATCCGGATGCAGCACGCAGAAGCCGATCCGGTTCCGAAGGAAGTCGGACCGGGCCTCGCCCCGCATCCGAAACTCCAATGCGCCGTCGGCCGTCCCGGTCACGACGCCCTCCCAGATGAAGTCGATGTCGCCTTGCGCCGTCTCCGCCGCGAGGCGCGCCTCGAACCCGTCCGCCGCTTGACGGACGTCGTACATCGTAAACCGGGGAGGCACGGTGCCCCAGTTCCGGTCTCTCACCGCGACGTACACTTGGCGCACGACCTCCCGGCCGCCGGCCCGCACGTAACGCAGCGTCCCATCCTCCAGCGCGACCGACAACGGTCCCGCGCGAAGCTCATGCCTCATCCCGTTCGCCTCCCGCTCCTTCGAAGAAGATCGCCCGATGCTCCGCGGCGCTCTCGTACGTGCCGAACGTCATCCGCAGCGTGACGAGATTGTCCTCGCCGCTCGTCTGGAACTCGGCGCCCGTCTCGAGGCATTCCACGAAATGGGACTGCAGTCGGAAGTGGCTCTCCTCGTGGTCGAGGTACGTCGACTCCGCTAACGCCCGTTCATCCGTCCCGTCGCGGTTGACGATCGTAATGCGGCCGTCCGTATACATCTTGATCGTCCCGTTCTCCCCATCGATCGCCATCTGCTCCAGATGGACCGGCTGAACGGCGTCGCCGAGCGGGCGGTCGAGCTTCTGTCGGGTCGCCCAGCTCATATCGAGGAAGCCGTAGAAGTCTTCGTACCCGAGCACGACGACGCCGGAGTCTTCGCCGGCGATATGCGGGCTGATCGTCGCCGTCTCGGCGTACAGACGTTTCGGCGTACCGAAGAGGAACCGCCATGTGTCGAACCAATGCACGCCCATCTCGTAGAACAGCAGCTTCGGCATGTCGCGGAAGAACGGCTGCGGAATCGCGACGCTCGGCGCGAATCGGGGCGTGTAATAGTCCGTATGAATATACCGGACGGCCTTGACCTTCCCGATCGTTCCCTCGTCCAACGTCCGCTTGATCAGCTGGAACGGCATAAGCCAACGCCAGTTCTCGGTCACCATCAGCCGCGCCCCGGCGTCCCGCGCCGCCGCGACCATCCGCTCCGCGTCCTCGAGCGTCGGCGCGAAAGGCTTCTGGCACATGATGTGCTTGCCGGCCGCGGCCGCCTTCGTCACGAATTCGACATGCGTCTCCGGCCCCGTCACGATATCGACGATATCGATGTCGGCGTCTTCCAGCATCTCATCGATCGTACCATACAATCGGTTTTCCGGCACGCCGAATTCCGCCGCCCGCGCCTCCAGCTTCGCGCGGCTGCGATTGCACAGCGCGGCGATCTCGACGCCTTCGATGCGGCTCCACGCCTTCAGATGCTTATCGGACCAGTAGCCGGTGCCGACGAGACCGACCTTCCACCTTTTCGTCATGGGGTTAACCTCCTTCTTATAACGACTCGAGCTTCGCCGGAAGCTTCTCCGGATGCAGCATGACGTCGATCTGATCGTACACCCGATCCGGGTCGTAGAGGTCCTTCCAGTTGTCCTTCAGCATCGCTTTCTTGCCGTATTCGATCGCGACGAGGCAGGCGTCCGAGAACGGGTTCGTCTTTTCGAAAACGATCGCCAACTGCACGTTAATATGTCCGAGCATGAAATCCTTCGCCGCCTCGTACGGTACGCCGCGCTTCACCGCTTCGTCCATCGCTTCGCCGAGCACCGTCACCATCATCGACGAGATCGTCTCCGCCATCGTCGGCTCGAGCATCGCCATCTGCTCCACCGTAATGCGGTGCGTGCGCAAGATCGGCGCGTACATCGCCTGCGCGACCGACTCGCCGACGGCGTACTGTTCTTCCGGGCCTTGCATGAGCGCGCAGACGATCGCCTGCTTCGCCGCCACGCCGCCGAAGAAATCGCGCTTCGCCTCCGGCGTCGTCTCGTCGTTGAACACCGGCGGATGGCATGGATGCGTCACGAAATACGCGACGTCCTCGCGCTTCGGCAGCTTGCCGAGGTACGCCGCGGCCGGGTCGAGCACGATCAGCATCGCGCCGGACTTCATCGCCGGCACCACGCTTTCCGACACGTTGCCGATCGCGACGTCCGGGATCGCGAGAACGACGACGTCGGCGTTCGGCACCGCCTCGGCCTGCGGCGTCGCGGCCAGCCCGCGGTCCGCCAAGTTGGCGAGGCCCCGTTCGCTGATTTCTACATAATAAACGGGGTCCGTCCCCTTCCTCAAATTGTCCGTAATGCGGCAGCCCATCTTCCCGCCTGCGCCGATTAACGCGATGGTCGTCATGCGAAATTCCTCCTAGGAAAAGGTTATGAATTCATCATTATATACGGATTGTATACAATATGTATTGACTTTTCAATCGGCCGCAACGATAATTTTGATACCAATCCTTTTCCCATGGGAGGAATCTTATGAAGCTCGGCATCGGCAGCTACACGTTCGCCTGGTCGATCGGCGTGCCCGCGTACGGCATGCCTTCCGCTCCCGTCACCGCCTTCGACCTGATCCGCATCGCGGCGGAGCGCGGCCTCTCGCTCGTTCAGATCGCCGACAACATCCCGCTGCACCGCTGGCCGGAGATCGAGCGGCGGCGGCTGAAGCGCGAAGCCGACGCGGCCGGCGTCGCTCTTGAAGTCGGCACCCGGGGCACCGACCCGGCGCTGCTGCTCGACTACCTCGCGATCGCCCGCGAACTCGGCTCCCCGTTCGTGCGCACGCTCGCCGCGACGACCGACCTTGCGCTCGTCCGGGAGCAGCTGTCGGCGGCGCTGCCCGCGTACGAAGCGGCCGGCATCGCCATCGCGTTGGAAAACCACGGCCTCCATACGACCAAGCAGCTCGTCCGGCTGTTCGACGACGTCGGCAGCCCATATCTCGGGTGCTGTCTCGATACCGTCAACTCGTTCAGCGCGCTTGACGCCCCGGATCGCGTCATCGCCGATTTGACGCCTTATCTTATCAATCTTCATATTAAAGATTTCGATATTACGAGAATCGACCATCAGATGGGGTTCGTCGTCTTGGGCACGCCGGCCGGATATGGTAAATTGGATATACCGCGCCTGCTGACGACGATTCGCGAGCAGGGCAAACGGCCGAACGCGATCCTCGAGCTGTGGCCGCCGTACCAAGGCTCGGTCGAGGACACGGTCGCGCTGGAATGGGAGTGGTTCCGGCAAAGCGTCGTCTATCTTCAAGGCTTGCCGGAATTCCAGACGACATAAGGGGGCTGCCGTTCATGACGGCCGTTACGTTGAAAGAGAAAGCTTATATCGAGCTCCGCAAGTCGATCCTGAACGGGGAGCTGAAGCCCGGCGACTTCTTAACGGAGCGCATGCTCGTCGAGCTGCTCGGCATGAGCCGCACGCCGATCCGTTCCGCCCTGGAGCGGCTGGACGTCGAGGGGCTCGCGAAATATACGCCGAACAAAGGGCTGATCGTCACCGAAATTTCGCTGACGCAGGTCGTCGAAATTTTCGACTTCCGCATCGCGATCGAGTCGTACATCGCGAAGCGGCTGGCGACGCGGGCTTGGAGCAGTGATGACGTCTCTTGGTTCGAGGACAATCTGCGCGTGCAGCGGGAATGCATCGAGGTCAACGACCACGCGCGGTTTACGGAAGCGGACACCGCGTTCCACACCAAGCTGGCCGACGTGTACGATAATTCGGAAATCGCGCGAACGATGGAGCGCCTGCAGGACATGCTGTACCGCATCGCGCTGCGCGTGCTGCGGAAGGACGTGAACCGCATCCGCTCCTCCTACGAAGACCATCTGCGCATCTTCGAGCTGATCCGGGAGGGCCGCGGTCCCGAAGCCGCGTCGCGGATGGAGGAGCATCTCGAGTACGGCAAGCGGATCCTGCTGACGTAAGGGAAAGCGCGAAGAAGCCTCGCCTCCCGCCGGATCCCGGCAGCGGAGGCGAGGCTTCTTTGTTCTCGATCGCGTCCTCTCATTTCGTCATTGCGCCCTCTCCCCGCCGGCTGCCCGGCCTTCTTTTTCCGCTCCTTCTCCTCCATTTCCCTTGGCTCAGCCATAAGTCGCAGCGGCGGGTGGATGCAATATACGCGCGAAGCACGCACTTCGGCGATGAAATCGTGTCGGCGCGGATGAGGTCGGATTGCGGTAGAGGCGAGATCAAGGGTGTAGGTCGATTCCAATGCCTCGCCGCGAGGCGCGAGCAATGTCTGCAAGTCGCGCGGGCTGCGTAAAAAGGTTCGGCTGAGCGAAGGGAAATCGAGGAGAAGGAGCGGGCGGAGAGAACCCCCCGCCTACCTCCTCCTCCTCTTACGAGGCCTACCCCGCCCCGACGGGACGCTCCGCGTTCTGGAGCAAATACATCCGGTAATAGCGCCCGCGCAGCGCCATCAGCTCGTCGTGCGTGCCGCGCTCTTCGATGACGCCGCGGTTCAGTACGAGGATGCGGTCCGCGTCGCGAATCGTGGACAGCCGGTGCGCGATGACGAACGTCGTCCGCCCGTGACGGAGCACGTTCAACGCGTGCTGGATGACCTGCTCCGTCTCGCTGTCGATGCTGGCCGTCGCTTCGTCCAAGATGAGGATGGCCGGATCGTAAGCGAGCGCCCGCGCGAAGGAGACGAGCTGCCTCTCCCCGGCGGACATCGTGCTGCCCCGCTCGACGACGGGCTCCGCGAGCCCGTTCGCCAGCCGGTCGACGAACGGGCCGGCCCCGACCTCGGTCAGCGCGCGGCGGGCCGTCTCTTCGTCGATCGCCTCGTTATAGAGCGATACGTTGAACTTCACGTCGCCCGTAAACAGGAACGGGTCCTGCAGCACGATGCCCATATGGCGCCGCAGCGCCTGCTTCGACATCGTCCGAATATCGACGCCGTCGATGCGGATGGCGCCGCCGGTCGGCTCATAGAAGCCAAGCAGCAGATTCATGATCGAGCTTTTGCCGGAGCCGGTATGGCCGACGAGCGCGATCGTCTCGCCCCGCTTCGCCTCGAACGAGATCCCCTTCAGCACGTTCTCGCCCGGCACGTACGCGAACGTGACGTCGTCGAACTCGACGCGGCCTTCCGGGCGGGGCGTCGCAGGCCCCTCCTCTTCTTCCACGGCCTCCCCTTCCCGATCCATCAGCGCGAATACCCGCTCCGCCGAGACGAACGCCCGCTGCGCGTTCGTCATCTGATCGAAGATGCCGACGATCGGCTCGTAGATGCGACCCAAATAATCGACGAACGCATACAGCGCCCCGAACGAGACGACGCCTCCGGCCCCGAGCGACCGAGCTCCGAAATACCAAAGGATGAACGCGGTCAGCAGGCGGCTGACGAAGTAGACGACGTTCCGTCCGGAGAACGCCGTAATCCGGAACTGCGCCACTTGGCTCCGATACCGCTCTTCGTTCAGCCGGCCGAATTCCCGCTTCATCGTCTCTTCCCGGCGGAACGCCTGCACGATCGGCATGACGTGAATCATCTCGTTCAGCATCGCGTTCATCTCGGCCAGCTTCGCTCGAATGATCTGCACGTACTTCTTGGAAATTTTCAGGTGCAAATAGAGCAGCGCCGCGAACAACGGCAGGATGATCGCGCACAATAGCGCGAGCCGCCATTCGAGAAACAGCAGCGCCGCGAAGACGCCTATAATGTTCAACCCGCTGACGACGAACGTCGCGGTGAAGCTGATATACAGCTCCTTGATATTTTCCGTGTCGTTGGCGACGCGCGAGACGATCTGCCCGATCGGCGTCTTGTCGAAGAACGCGACGGGCAGCCGTTGGAGATGCCGGAACAAGTCCATCCGCATCCGCTGCACGATGCGCTGCGCGGACGACTGCAGCAGAAAGCTCTGCACGTACGTCAGCGCGCTGCCGACGACGGTCAGCGCGACGATCAGGGCGACGAGGCGGAAGATCGGCGCGATATCATGCCGATAGAACGCCGTCACCTCCGCCCCCGTCAACGCCGCGACGCCGTACGCCGGGCTGTCCAGCGCGAAGCCGCTCCCGTCGCCGTCGCCGGCGCCGGCGCGGAACCGCGCGACGGATTCCGGAGCCGGCGGCGGAGCGCCCTCCGGCAGCCAGTCGCTGCGCACGTACGCCCGCTCCCGGAACGGCACCGACAAAGCGCCTTCCGGGACGTCCTCCGACTCGAGCTCGTACCAATCGAATTGAATGGCGAGCAGATGGTCGTCGATGATCGTCTTCGTGACGATCGGTCCCGCGAGCTGCGCGCCGAGCGCCAGCACCAGAATGAGCAGCGCGACGGCGACCTGCCGCCGGAACAGCAGCAAGTAGCCGAGCAGCCGCTTCGCGACGGTCCCTTCGCGTACGTTATCTTGTTCGATCATGATGGGTTCACCGCCCCGTTCGTTCCGCTCGTTCCGTTCGTTCCGCTCGTCCCCGCCCCGTTCGTTCCGTCCTCCAGGAGACTCTCCTCCAGCTGCTGCCGTTCGTATTGCCGCTTATACCAGCCGTCCCGCTGCATCAGTTCTTCGTGCGTGCCTTCCTCGACGATCCGTCCGTCGTCCAGCACGACGATGCGCTGCGCATGCTTCACCGCGGACAGCCGATGGGTGGCGATGAACGTCGTCTTCCCCGCCCGGCTCCGCCGCACCGCATCCAAAATCGCGGCTTCCGTACGCGCGTCGACGGCCGACAGCGCGTCGTCCAAGATCAAAATTTCCGGCCGCACCAAGAGCGCCCGCGCGATGCCGATCCGCTGCTTCTGCCCGCCGGATAGCATGACGCCGTTCTCCCCTACGATCGTGTCCAGCCCTTCCGGCATTCGCTCGAGATCCTCGCTTAGGAACGCCATCCGCGCCGCCTCCAATACTTCGGCTTCGGTCGCCTCCGGCCTGCCGAGCGCGATATTGTCCCGGATCGACCGGGAGAGCAGCAGATGCTCCTGCGACACGTAACCGATCCATCCGAGCAGCCGATCGAGCGGAATCCGATCGATCGGGACGCCGGACACCGTCACTCCGCCCGCGGGAATCGGGTACTGCCGCAGCAGCTGCTTCAGCAGCGTGCTCTTGCCGCTTCCCGTCTTGCCGACGACGCCGATCGTCTCGCCGCGCCGGGCCTCGAGCCGAATGTCCTTCAGCCGATCGACGTCGGCCCCCGGATAACGGAACGTCAGCCCTCGGAACGCGACGTCCCCCGCCGCCTCCGGGCGGATCGGATCGATCGGATCCGTCACGTCCGGCTGCTGCGCGAGGCTCTCCTCGATCCGGTTCACGGACGCGTTGCCGCGCTGCAATATATTAATGAAGTCGCCGAAGGCGATCATCGGCCAGACGAGCAGCCCGAGATAAATATTGAAGGTGACCATCTCGCCGAGCGTGATCTCGTTATGGACGACCAGGTAAGAACCGTACCCGATGGCGATCGCGAAGCTGATGCCCGTGATCGCCGAGATGGCCGGCATGAACAGCGAGTTCGTCTGCGCGACGCGAATGTTTTTCTCCATGACGTCCTTCGTCACGCGATCGAACGCCGCCAGATCGTTCTTCTCCTGTACGTAGGAACGCAGCACGCGCTGCCCCGAGATCGACTCCAGCACATGGTCGTTCATGACGCCGAACCGCTGCTGCGCCTCGGTGAAATGCGTTCGCATCCGCCGGCCGAGCACGTTAATGGCCACCGTAAGCAGCGGCATCGGCAGCAGCGCGGCGATCATGAGCCGTACGTCGATGAAGTAGATCATCGAAGCGACGACGACGATGACGCCCATGATCGTGTTCGTGATCGTTACGACGCCGAAGCCCGCCGTGTTGCTGACCGCCTCGATGTCGTTCGTCGCGAGCGCCATCAGCTCCCCGGAGCGGTTCCGCTGGAAAAACGACGGACGCATGCGCGTCCAATGCGCCAGCAGCCGATCCCGCAGCTGCTTGTTCAGCAGCGCGGAGCTGCCGAACAAGGCGTTGATCCAGATGTAGGTGGTGACGTACATCGCGACGGCGATGCCGAGCAGCAGCCACAGCGTCGACGACAGGCCGGCGCGCGTCAACGTGCCGTTCAGCATGCTGTCGATCGTCTGCCCGACCATGCGCGGCGCGACGGTATTCATATAACTGTTGGCGGAAATCAGCAGCATCGTCGCTACGTAAAACGGCCAACGTTTGCGAAAAAACCAACTCAAGCGGCGAACGAAAAGCATCGGCGGTCCCCTCGGCTTCCCAGCGATATCGATATTTCCCCATTGTAATCCATCCCTCCCGAAAAAATCGATACCGGTGACGGAACTTTGGCGAAAAGGTGAAAATTTTTTGAACACTTTCGATCTATTTGTGATACAATAATGACACGAAAGCTCTTACAAGGATGTGGGACGAATGCTCTCCAACAATTATATTAACAACCGTTCCGGCGGGTCGGAACGCAGCGTGCAGAAGCTTGTGAAGTGGATGACCGCGGCCTCGTGGACGACGCTTCTCATCGGCCTCGCGCTTTCCCTCGCGAACTTGGGCCACTTCAGCGAACAGAACGCCTCCCTTATGGTCGGCATCGGCTTTATGGTCGGCAGCGTTCACATTTATGTCATCCGCACGGCGATTCATCTCGTGCATGCTCGGGCGCCGCACTTGTTCGGCGATCGCGACGAAATCCGATAAAATCAACGTTTCGAAGCCTCCAAGAGAGAAATCTTGGGGGCTTTTTTGCGTTCGTGCGCGTCTTTTCGTCCAAAGCGTGACTACAATTTTACCGAATTGGGGCGACTATTTGACGGATTTGCAAAGTGGGGTTCGAACGAACGAGGAACGTGATATTTTATTAGGGAGGCAGTGAAATTCGTCACAACTTCATTTTCGACATACATTTAAAATCTTCATTATGAATCACATGCACAGGAGGACCGTCATATGAAACCTCGTATCTTCAAACTCGGCTTGGCGCTCCCGGCGATGCTGCTCTTGACCGCGGCGCTTCTGACCGGCTGCGGCGACGCGATGGTGTTCGATCCCAAAGGGCCGATCGCCGCGCAACAGAAAGATTTGATCTACATTAGCATGCTGCTATGCGTCGTCATCCTCGTGCCGGTTCTCGCCTTGACCGCATATATCGTCGTGCGGTATCGCGACCGCAAGGACAGCGACGCGCCGTACGAGCCGACCTGGTCGCATAATACGAAGCTCGAGATCGTCTGGTGGGCGATTCCGATCATCATTATCGCGATTCTGGCGGTCGTAACCGTCCGATACACGCATGCGTTGGAGCCTTCCAAGCCGATCGTTTCGGAAAAGGAAGAGCTCGTCATCCAAGTGACCTCGCTCGACTGGAAGTGGCTGTTCCAATATCCGGAACAAGACATCGCTACGGTGAATTACTTGTACATTCCCGAGGACGTGCCGGTCCGGTTCGAGCTGACGTCGGACGCGCCGATGAACTCGTTCTGGATTCCGCAGCTCGGCGGACAAATCTACACGATGAGCGGCATGGCGATGACGCTCTACCTGCAAGCCGACGAGCCGGGCGTCTACTACGGCTCCGGCGCGAACTTCAGCGGCGAGCACTTCGCCGATATGACGTTCTTCGCGACGGCGGTGCCGCAGGACGAATTCGACGCATGGGTCGAGCAAGTGAAGTCGACCTCGGAGCCGCTCACGGTAGAAGGCTACGACGAGCTTCGCCAGCCGGGCACGTCGCATGTGCAGCAGTTCGCGGGCATCCCGGAAGGGCTGTTTTACGATATCGTCACGAGATACGTCGTCGACGGGCAAAACCCGCACGCCGGACACGGCGCGTCGGCGCCCGAGGCGGAGGAAGCGTCCGATTCGGCGGACGCGGCCGAGCACGGCCACGACGAATCGCACGCCGCCCATTAACGAAGCATAGAAAGGAGATCCGCTATGGATACCATCAAGCAATTCGCATCCGAGTTTTTCGTGACCGGCGATCCGCTCATCCTCGGCGCCCAGGTCAGCATCGGCCTCACGATGGTCGCCATCGTGTTCGTCCTGTCCTATTTTCGAAAATGGGGCTGGCTCTGGCGCGAATGGCTGACGACCGTCGATCATAAACGAATCGGTATTATGTATGTTATCTGTTCGATCCTCATGTTATTCCGCGGCGGGGTAGACGCCCTGCTCATGCGGACGCAGCTCGCGCTGCCGGGTATGGAATTCCTGCATGCGGACCACTATAATCAGATTTTCACGACGCACGGCGTCATCATGATCCTGTTCATGGCGATGCCGCTCATGTTCGGCTTGTTCAACATCGTCATTCCGCTGCAGATCGGCGCGCGCGACGTCGCGTTCCCGTTCCTGAACAGCTTAAGCTTCTGGCTCTTCTTCTGGGGCGCGATGCTGTTCAACATGTCGTTCGTCATCGGCGGCTCCCCGGATGCGGGTTGGCTCGCTTATCCGCCGCTGTCGGGGCTGGAGGGCAGCCCGGGCGTCGGTCAGAACTTCTATATTTGGGGCATTCAGATTTCCGGGATCGGGTCGCTCATGACCGGGATTAACTTTATCGTTACGATTTTGAAAATGCGCGCGCCGGGCATGGGCCTCATGAAAATGCCGATGTTTACCTGGTCGACGCTGGCGAGCTGCTTGACGATCATTCTCGCCTTCCCGATTCTGACGATCACGTTGTTCCTCTTGTTCATGGACCGCTACTTCGGCGCTCACTTCTTCACGCTGGACGCGGGCGGCAACCCGATGATGTATATCAACCTCATCTGGATGTGGGGTCATCCAGAAGTATATATCGTTATCCTTCCGGCGTTCGGCATCTTCTCGGAGATCGTCTCGACGTTCGCGAAGAAGACGTTGTTCGGCTATAAATCGATGGTGTTCGCCTTGATGTCCATCAGTATCGCTTCCTTCTTCACCTGGGCGCATCATTTCTTTACGATGGGCTCCGGCGCCAACGTCAATGCGTTCTTCGCCGTCACGACGATGATCATCGCCATCCCGACGGGCGTGAAGATTTTTAACTGGCTGTTTACTATGTATCGCGGCCGCATTAAGTTTACGACGCCGATGATGTGGACGATTTCGTTCATTCCTTGCTTCGTCGTCGGCGGCATGACCGGCGTCATGCTGTCCGTCGCGCCGGCCGACTTCCAGTTCCATAACAGCTATTTCTTGATCGCGCACTTCCATCAGGTGCTCATCGGCGGCGTCGCGTTCGGCTTCTTCGCCGGCCTGACGTACTGGTGGCCGAAGATGTTCGGCTTCAAGCTCCACGAGGGGCTCGGCAAGTGGGCGTTCTGGCTTTGGAACATCGGCTTCTACGTCTGCTTCATGCCGCAGTACTTCCTTGGCTTAGACGGCATGACGCGCCGGATGTACACGTACGACTTCGACATGGGCTGGGGTCCGCTCAACCTCGTCTCGACGGTCGGGGGCTTCCTGATGGGCATCGGCTTCCTGTTCCAGGTATGGCAGATCGCGCATTCCATCAAGTTCATGCAGAAGGATACGACGGGCGACCCGTGGGACGGCCGGACGTTGGAGTGGTCCATCCCGTCGCCTGCGCCATTGTACAACTTCGCGACGGTGCCGACCGTCTCCGAGACGGACGACTGGTGGGCGACGAAGCAGCGCCGCGCAGCAGGCGTACCGGACGCTCCGGCGCCCGCGCTCGAGCCGATTCATATGCCGAAGCATTCCGGCATTCCGTTCGTCATGTCGTTCTTCTGGTTCGTCGCGGGCTTCGGCTTCGTCTTCGACTGGCTGCACTTCGTCATTCCGGGGCTTGCCGGCGTTGCGATCTGCATGCTCGTTCGTTCGTTCCAGTACGACACCGACTACTATATTCCTGTAGATGAGGTTCGCCGCACGGAGGCGGCGTTGAGAGGGGGGAAGGCGTAATGGCGGCAACGCATACGCACGGCGCTCATCACGAGCATGCCGATCATGGGCATCACGACCAAGAAGGGCTCAAGATGTTCGGCTTCTGGTTGTTCCTGATTACCGACGTCATTATGTTCGCGACCTTGTTCGCCACGTACGTCGTGCTGCGGAACAACACGGCCGGCGGCCCTACGGGCGAAGAGCTGTTCAATATTCCGATCGTCATCGCCAGCACGTTCATCCTTCTGACGAGCAGCTTCACGAGCGGTCTCGCGGTGCTGTCGATGCAGCAAGGCCGTCTGAAGGGTCTTATCGGCTGGCTCGCGGTAACGGCGGTTCTCGGCGCCGCGTTCATCGGACTCGAGCTGTACGAGTTCGTACACATGGTCCACGAAGGCGCCACGCTGCAGACGAGCGCGTTCCTGTCGGCGTTCTTCACGCTCGTCGGGGCGCACGGTCTGCACGTGACGATCGGCCTCGTCTGGATGATCGGCCTCATGCTGCAGCTTCGCCGCCGCGGCATTACGCCGGTCACCGAGCGCAAGGTCAACGTGCTCAGCTTGTACTGGCACTTCCTCGACGCGGTGTGGATCTTCCTCTTCACCGTCGTCTACTTGATGGGGGTGATGTAAGATGGCGACGCATAACAAGCCTGCCGCTAACGGACACGGGCATGAAGCGCACGGCGCCGGGACCCACGGCAATCACGGGTCGTTGAAGTCCTACGTCATCGGCTTCGTCTTATCGATCGTACTGACGATCATACCGCTCGTCGCCGTGCTCGGCGCCGATCTGGGGCGGACGACGACGATGGTCGTCATCCTCGCGGCGGCCGTCCTGCAGTTCGCGATTCAGCTGCTGTTCTTCATGCATCTACGCGAAGGCGAGAACGCTCGATGGAACCTGATGTCGCTGCTGCTCGGCGTCGTCATCCTGGTAACCGTCGTCGGCGGCTCGATCTGGATCATGACGTACAACACGGTCGCGCATTAATAAGGAAAAGGGAAGACCATACGCTCGGCTCGCGAAGATGCCGAGGGTATGGTCTTTTTTTTGAGCGTCTAGGCTACGGCCGTCACTCCCGCTTCTGCACCGTGTTCTTTACGCCGGAGTACGCGCCGATCGCCGACAGCCCCATGACGACGCCCGCGAGCGCCGCCTGCCGCCAGTCTCCCGGGGCGACATAGACGAAGCCGGCGACCAATCCGAGCGCGATCGCTACGGCGGGCAGGAATCTCGCGGTGACGCCCATTCTCCCGACCAAGCCGACGAGCGCCACGATCAACGGAATCAATGCGACGTCATACGCCTGGAATTCCATAGCTTCCTCACCTCCCTCTCCTTCACCATATGCCCGTCCGAGACAGGTTGCGCGGGCTATAACGTTTGGGAGGAGGTACGTGGTATCAGTTTGACGGGTAAACGCGGTAAGGCGGCAGGAGATCGTGTCAAATTTTGAGCAGTTTGGCGAAATGAGCTCAAATCTTGAGCAGTTGGGCTCGGCGAACTCACCGGTAGCGGGGTAAACGTGAAAACGCGGTATGGCGGCGGGCGATCGTGTTGTTGAGTATAGCCCCGAATGGCTGAGCGAAAGGAAACCGAGGAGAAGGACAAAAAAAGAGAATCCCCCTCCTCGTTGAAAGGCGAATCGAAGGACAAAAAAACCGACGGAGCGTCGCCCCGTCGGTCCGATTCCGTTGATGCGTCATCCCTTCGTTCAACTGCCGCCGACGTCCTCCCTCATGCGCTCCCGGTATTCCGTAGGGGACACGCCCGTCTCGCCCTTGAACACGCGGTTGAAGTGGCGCACGTTGCGGAAGCCGGTCCGTTCGGCGACTTCCGCAACGAGGGCGTTCGTCGCGGCGAGCAGATGCTTCGCCGCCTCGACGCGGATCGCGGTAAGCCGTTCGACGAACGTGACGCCGGTCTTCTGCTTGAACAACGCGCTGAAGTACGCGGGATTCAGATACAACATCTCCGCCATCCGGCCGAGCGTGATCGACTCAGCATAATTCGCCTCCATGTACCGGATCGCCTTCGCGACGGCGTCCGCCGGCCGATCCGCGCCGGCGGCGGCGACGCAGCCGGCCAGCCGGCCGAACAGCGAGCCGCACAGCTCGGTCAGCTCGTCGCTGGCGGAAACCGAGCAGACGTCGAACAGCAGCTCGCGCACGTCCTTCTCGCCGAGCCACGCTTTCGCGACGCCCCATTCGGAGGCAAGTTCGTAGCAGCGTATGACAAGCTTGCAAATATGGCGATGCACCGTCTGCGGCGTCGGCGCCTTCCGGCACAGCTCCGCGGCGGCCTCGCGCGCCCGCTCCTCCGCCTCCGCGGGGCGACCGTCGGCGATCGCCCGCTCGAGCGCCTCCCACGACCATTCCCGCGGCTCCGCATGCGCCAGCGTCGTGCCGTCCGCCTCCATACGCTCGTATGCGAGCACTTTGTCGCCGCCGACGATAAGCCGGCGCAACAGCGCGATCTCCGCTTCCCGGTACGACGCCGCGAGCGACTCCGCGCCCGGCGACAGCCGTCCGACGCCGATCGTGACGGTCAGGTCGGAGAGCGACTTGATTTGCAGCCGGATCGATTCGGCCATCTCGAGATGCTTCCGCATCGCGTCTGCGCCGCCCTCCCCGTTCAGCATCGCCACGACCTCCGAGTCGTTCAGCACGAAGCTGAACCCCGTCGTCCGCCGGTCGATGACCTCCTGCACGAACTGTTGAATATACAGCTGGAAGAGCGACGGATCCGCCCGCCCGTACCGCTCCGAGCCGACCGACTGCTTATCGAGCTTCACGATCATGCACGCGTAACAAGGCGCGTCGAACCGGAGGCCGAGCTCTTCCTCCAGCTGCCGGATCTCGTCCTCGCCGACGGCGCCTCGCGCCAATGCCGCCGCAAGATGCTCGGAAGCGCGCTCCCGCGCGCGGCGCTGGTCGCCCTTCGCCCACTCCGGCGCCGCGCTTCGGCGCTCGGCGCGCTCCCGAACTTCCGCCTTCAAGCGGTCGAGCAGCTTCGCGAGCTCCTCCCGTTCGATCGGCTTCATCAGGTAATCCTTGGCGCCGTGCTGCATCGATTGCTTCACGTAAGCGAAGTCCTCGTACCCGCTGACGACCGCGCTGACCAAATCCGGGAACCGCTCGCGGGCGATCTTCTGCAGCTGCAGGCCGTCCATGCGCGGCATCCGAATGTCCGTCAGCATGACGTCGGGACGCCGATCCTGCAGGAGATCGAGCGCTTCGTAGCCGTCCCTGGCGTCTCCGACCACGCGCCACTCGGCGTCGATCGAAGCGATCATCGAGCTGAGGCCTCTCCGGAAGATCGCTTCGTCGTCCACGATTACGATATTAGGCATCGTCTTCCCCCTTCGACGCCGGCGCGTCCGAAGCCCGGATCGCCGGCAGCGTTAGAATGACCTTCACTCCTTGGTACGGCATGCTCTCGAGCGTAATGCCGTACGGCTCGCCGAAATGCAGCCGAATTCGCCGATGGACGTTGAGCAGCCCGTTGCCGGTCGTCCCGCCGACGTCTCTCGCCGAGCGAAGCCGCTCCTGCAGCTCCTCGAGCCGCTCGCTCGAGAGGCCGATCCCGTCGTCCTCCAGCGTCAGCCGCAGCACGCCGTCGGCCGCGCCGCCGCCGAGGCGGACGCGGCCGACGCCGATGCCCTTGTCGAGCCCGTGATTCAAGGCGTTCTCGACGATCGGCTGCAGCAGCAGCGGAATCATCCGGCAGTCCAAGGCGTCCGGATCGATGTCGCAGGCGTAGTCGATCCGGTCGTCGTAGCGCAGCTTCTGGATCGCCATATACCCGTTCACGTGCTCGAGCTCGTCGCGCAGCGTGACCATCTCCTTGCGGCTGCTCAACGAATAACGCAGCAGCCGGCTCAAGCTGTTGGACATAAGCACGATCTCCCGATTCCCTTCCAGCTCCGCGTACATGCTGATCGAGCCGAGCGTATTGTATAGAAAATGCGGATTGATCTTGCTCTGCAACGCCGCGATCTGCGCGTCCTTCTCGCGCAGCTCCGTCTCGTACAGCAAGTACCCGAGCTCGCTGAGCTTCGAGACCATCGTGTTGAAGGCGTGCCCGAGCCGGCCGACCTCGTCGCCGCTCGACACCGGGAAGGCGACCTGCAGGTCGCCTTGCTCCACCTTCCGCATGAGACGGCTCAGCTTGCGCAGCGGCTTCGTGACGCCGAACGCGAACAAGGCGGACAGCGCCATCGCCAGGCCGACGAACACGACGCCGATGAGCACGATGGAATTGCGCACGATGACGCTGTCCTCCATCAGCTCCCGTACCGGCACCGCGCTGACCGTCGTCCATCCCGTCACCGACGAGGTGACGTGGGAGACGAGCAGGCTGCCGACGTTCGGCACGTCGAGATGTCGCACGCCTTCCCCCTCCAAGCGCCCGATCGACGCCGGATCGCCGACGCCGAGCGTCGAGCCGATGACGAGGCTCCCGCTCCGATCCGCGATGTACAGCGTCTCGTGCTCGCCGAGCTTCACCTGGGACAAGATGTTGCGGACCGCCGCCGGATCGATGTCGATGACGATATAACCGAGCGTCCGTCCGGTGTCGAAGCTGCGCAGCTCTCTTGCGATCGAGAACACCTGATAGACCGTCCCGCTCGTCGAAGCGATCTCGTGCGTCGTGATGAACGTCGGCTGCCCGAACTGTCCCTTGGCCCGCTTCAGCCATTCGGCGTCGTCGTCCAGCTTATACGAAGTGATGTACTGACTCTCCGGCAGCACGACGTACGAGGCGCCGCGTTCCCCGTACAGTGACACGCCCATAATGTCGACGCGCCCGTTGATGAACACCTTCGAGACGAAGCCGTTCAGCTGCTCGATTTCGTCGAGCGTGAGCGGTTGACCCTCTTCCCGCTTCGACCCGAGAAAGTCCAGAATCTCTTCGTATTGATAGGGCATGAGGGACAGCCGGTTCAGCTCGTTCATGTACGTGTCGATGTTGAGCGTCACCTGCTTCAACGTCTGAAGCTGATAGGCGCCGACGTTCCGCTCCATCGTCCGCTCGAAGCCGCCGTACGCGAACCAAGCCATGGCGCCGAGCGGCACGACGATGAGGACGCAGTTGACGACGATCAGTTTTTTGGCGAGCTCCTGATCGGTAAACCGCCGGAGCAAGGTGCGTATCCAGGACATGACGTATCTCCCCATCATTGCCGCAGCTCGGCGTCGATCGTCTCCTCGGCTCGGCGAAGCGCCTCGGCCGGCGTCTGGCGCTTGTAGATCATCCGCTCGAACTCGCGGATGAGCACCTCGATCATCGCCCATTGCTTTACGTGTCTCGGCCAATAAGCGACGTAATCGGCCGTCGCCGCGTAATCGCTGCGATATTTCATCGCGCCGAGCGCCTCTCCTTCGACGACCTTCGTGAGGCTCGGCACATGGCCGGCCGCCGCCCACATTTCGCCGTGCTCGACCATCCAGCGGGCGAACGTCAGGATGGCGTCCCGTTTCCCGTCCTCCATATCGTGCCGCGTCGGGATCGCGAGCGTATGCGTGTCGCCCCACACCGCCGGACGGTCGTACAATACCGGCACCGGCACGACGCCGAAGTCGAGCGACGGCGCATTTTCGAACGCGCCGGTTCCCCACATCCCCGTAATGAGCACGGCCGCCTTCCCGTCGTAAAACAGCTTGAACGCGTCGTTAATATCCGGCGGGATGAGCCGCTTCTCGTACAACCCGTTCACGAACTCCAGCGCCTCGAGCGCCTTCGGGTTGTTCAGCGCCGCGGCCGTCGCGGCCGCGTTGTAGAAGACGCCGCCGCCCTCCATCTGATTGTACAGACTCCACCAGAGCCAGACGGAGTCGATGCGCGTGCTCGGCTGCGCCATCGGCGCGACGTCCGGCGGAACCGCGTCCCGGATCCGGGACAGGAACGCCTCGAAGCCTTCCGGTCCGCTTCCGATCATCGGCCTGTCTTCCCCGTCCAGCGCGCCGGCCGCCGCCAGATGCGCCTTGTTGTAGTACATGACGAGCGCATGCGTGTCGAGCGGCACGGAGTACAATCGTCCGTCGTACGTCGCGGCTTCCGCGATATTCGGATTGAATCCGCTCGGGTCGAGTCCGGCGCGCTTCGCGGGTTCGGACAGATCCTCGATGTACCCGTTCTGAACGAATTGCGGCAGGCTCGTCGTATGGATGATCGCGACGTCGGGGGCGTTGCCCGCGAGAATCGCCGTGCGCAGCCGCTGGTAATAATCGTCCAGCCGGGAATTCGTCTGCTTCACCTGAATGTCGGGATGCTCCGCGTTGAACCGGTCGACCATCTCGGTCATGAATCGGTTATCGCCCCCGCTGAACGGCGTCCAATATTCCAATTGGTGCTTCGGCGCGGGGACGGCGGCCGCCTCGGGCGAGAGCGGCTCCTCGCCGCCGAAGCAGCCCGCCAGCAGGACGAGCGCGGCGGCGGGCAGCCAGGAAGCGAGCCGTCGATGGATCCATCCGGTACGGTTCACCGGGCACTCCCCCTATTGTCGTGATGTCGTTTCGATCGCGTCGAACGTAAGCGGCCCCGTAGCCCCGTCGAGGACGACGTCGTTCGCGCCGGCCGCCAGCTTCACCCTGACCTCGACGGGCGCGAAGCGATTGCGCTCGCCCGGCGCGACTTCGACCTCAGCGGCGTCGCCGCCGTTCGCGCGGATGCGAAACCGCGCCGGCGAATCGGAGGCGTTGGAGACGTACGCCGTCACGACGTACGTGCCGGACACGGGCACCCGCACGTTCGCGAACCGGATCGCCGCCGCTTCCTCGCCCGCGGGCAGCTTCGCGACGCCCCAGCCCGTCGCGAACGGGTTCGTCTCAGCTAGCGCGCCGCCCTCCGCCTGCGCGTTCTCCGCCTCGTACCGCGGCAGCTCGATCGCCGTCACGCTCCAGTCGTCGCCGCCGGCGCGAATCGCGATCGCGTTCGCGCCTTCCGTAAGCGGCACGCGCGCGTACGCGTACCCCGTCTCGCCCGCGCCGGTCGGTGGCAGCGCCGCCTCGCCGGCGTAGACGCCGTTCGCCGATAACGCTGCGGGAACGACGTCTCCGCTCTCGTTCGTATAATGCACGAGCAGCGCGGCCGTCGTCTCGACGCTCGAGGCGATCCCTGCGAACGACAGCGCATCGCCTTCGAGGACGGCATGCTCGGCGCGGAAGACGCCGGCGCCCGACGGCGCTTCGATCGCCGTATCGAGCGACAAAGCCGGCCCGAACGAAGGCATCCCGTCCGCAGACCATACGACCTTCTGCGCGCGCGCCTTCCGGTTGTTCCAGCCGTCGGAGATGCCGCTCGTCGCGTGGTACACGATCCAGTCTTCCGTTCCGTCCGGCGACGTCGTGAACGAGTTATGCCCCGGGCCGTAGACGCCGGCTTCGTCGTTCATCGTCAGCAGCGGCGCTTGCGACTTCTTCCAGTTTTCCGGGACGAGCGGATCGGCGCCGGCTTCAAGCGTCAGCATCCCGATGCTGTAGAACGGCGTCCAACTGCCCGCGCCGGAATAAAACAGGAACGTGCGGCCGTTCTTTTTCAAAATCGCTTGCCCTTCGTTAATGTACGGCGGTCCGCCCGCGCGCTCCCAATCGAGGTCGGGCTTCGACAGCAGCACCCGCGGCCCGCTGATCGTCAGCGGATCGCTCATCGGCGCGATATACGTGTTCTGCGCGATGTTGACGTCGCCCTCCCAGCCCGACCAGACGAAGTACAGCTTGTCGTCCAGCTCGAGCGCGAGGCCGTCGATCGCCCACTTGTTCGTTTCGTCCGCGATTTGTCCGCGGAACGTCCACGACCCCATCGGGTCGTCCGTATCCGCTTCGAGCGCGTACATGCGGTGATTGTCGTTGAGGCCGTTGTCGGCGGCGAAGTAGATGTACCATTTTCCGCGTAAAAATTGGATTTCCGGGGCCCATAGATTGGCCGAATACATCGTGTCGACCGGCGGATACCAGACGACCTTGCGCTCCGCCCCGCGGAAGTCGAGCGTGCGCGATTTCATGACCATGACGTCCGCGCCGTTGTGCGTGAACGTCATATAGTAAAACCCGTCTTTGTATACGACGCTGGGATCCGGCGTATCGATCTCCGCCAGCGTGTTCTTGAACGTGCCTCCGTGCCCCGCGTAATCCACCGCGACCTCCGGCGCCTTCTCGTTCGCGCGCTGCATGATCATCCATCCTCCTAGAATCGCCAACGCCGCGACGGACGCGACGATGACGGTAACCGTTTTCTTATTTCTCCATCGGTCCATTCCGTTCCTCCCCGCTCGCTGAAACCCCTTATTTGATGCCGGACTGCGTAATGGCTCGCACGAACGACCGTTGTCCGAAAATGAACACCAGCAGCACCGGCAGCGCCGCGATCGTCGTCATCGCCATCAGCTTGCCATACGCTTGAGTATAACTGCCGTGGGCCATCATGGCGATCCCCGCCGTAATCGTGCGCATCTCCGGCGACGTCGTGGCGTACAGCGGCCAGACGAAGTCGTTGTACACGCCCATGAACGTAAATATGCCGAGCGTCACCATGATCGGGACCGAAGACGGCAGCAGGACGCTCGCGTATACCTGCCACTTGTTCGCGCCGTCGATGCGGGCGGCCTCCTCGATCTCTCGCGGGAACGAAACGAAAAATTGGTACAGCAGGAAGACGCCGAACGCGCCCGCCGTGTACGGAAGCACCAACGCGTAATACGTATTAATGAGCCCGAACTGGTTGAACTCCAGGTACATCGGCAGGAACGTGAGCACGCCCGGAATCATAAGCGACGCCACGAACATCGGGAACAGCACGCGGCGCAGCGGCACGTCCGGGAGCCTTGCGAGCGCGTACGCGGCCATCGAGTCGATCCACAGCACGAGCGCGGTGCCCGCGGCGCCGGCGAACAGCGAGTTGAAGATCCACCGGGTGATCGGCACGTTCATGAGCTCGCCCGTCAGGCCGTCCACGAAGTTGTCGAACGTCGGCTTCTTGGGGATGAAGTTCATTTGGCCGGCTAACGCCTCGAAGTCGTTTTTGAACCCGGTGGACAGCATCCAGACGAGCGGCAGCAAGAAGACGGCGGCCGTCGCGGCAGCGATCAGGACGAGGAGGGCGGTTCTTATTTTCTTCAGGTTCATGTTCCTGTTCATGTTCATGTTCATGGCGCTACTCCTTCCTTCCGTAAGTCAGGCGGTATTGAACGACCGACACCGCCATGATGAGCAGCGCCATCAGGACGGCCATGGCGGACGCGGAGCCGAGCTCCTTGCGGATGAACGCCTGATCGAGAATGTTGATGAGCAGCACCTTCGTGCTGTCGCCGGGGCCGCCGCGCGTCAGCAGGAACGGTTGGGCGTAGATATTGAACGACGCGATCGTCGACGTGATCAAGACGAAGAGCATGACCGGACGGATCGACGGCAGCGTAATGGCGACGAATTTGCGCCATGCGTTCGCGCCGTCGATGGAGGCCGCTTCGTAATGGTCCTCCGGCACCTCGTTGAGCGCGTTAATGAAGATGACCATATTAAAGCCGATCGTCCACCAGAGCGTCGCCAGCACGAGGGCGATCCACGCCCACGGCCGGCCGGTCAGCCACGGCGCCGGGTCGAGGCTGAGCTTGGCTAAGAAGCTGTTGATGAAGCCGGCGTTCGTATCGAACATCATGAGCCAAATAACGGCCATCACCGACGCGGACAGCGCGTACGGCAGGAAGTAGAAGGTGCGGAACAACCCCCGGATGCGGCGGGGCAGCGCGTTCACGAGCAGCGACAAGGCGAGCCCGAGAGCGATTAGGAGCGGTACGGAATAGATCACGAATTGCAGCGTCGCCCACAAGCCGTTGAAGAACAGGCTGTTCAGGTATGTTCCGGGAGTGAAGATGCTTGCGTAGTGTTGGAAGCCGACGAACGGATGCTCCTTCGAGAGCAGTTCGAATTCATGAAGACTGATGTAGATGCCATACAGGATCGGGATGAGCAAGAACAGCGCGAAGCACGCCAAATACGGAAGCACGAACAACGACGAAGTAAACCGGGACCGCCAGGACGCCCTCAGCAATACCGCCGCCTCCTTTGTTTGAGATTGATGGGGAAAAAGACGGGAGACTCGTTCGCTCTCCCGTCTTCTTCGCATGCGTCGTTTCGGTTACTTGCCGATCGCCTGCCGCGACTTCGCGACGGCGTCGTCCATCGCCTGCTGCGGGTCCTTCTCGCCGAGCAGCGCGCTGCTGAGCTCGCCCCAGATCGGCTCGGAGATCGTCGGCCAGTTGAGCACGTTCGGCGCGAACTGCACGTGCGGGAAGCTGCCTGCGATCGCGCTGTTCGGCAGCGCCTTGAACTCCTCGCTCTCGAGCATCGGCTTCGACGCGAGCGCCTGGCCCGACTTCGCCCACTCGATCGAATTCGACGCCACGTACTTGAGGAAGTCGCCGACCGCGTCGATCGTCGCTTCGTCCTTCAAGCTGGCCGGGATGACGAAGTTATGCGAGCCGCCGAAGACGGCTTGCTTCGCCTTGCCGAGCTGCGGCATCGGCGCGAGGCCGTAGTTGATGCCGGCTTCGTCGAACTGCCCCTTCATCCACGGGCCGTTGAACTGAATCGCGTTCTTGCCTTGGAGGAACAACGTGTTCTCGCCGTCCTGCTGTACGTTGCCTGGAGAGATGCCGCGGTCGACGAGGCTGCGCATCCATTGGATCATCTCGACCGCTTCCGGCGAGTTGTACGCGACGTCGCTGCCGTTCCACAGCTCGCCGCCGTTCTGCCAGACGAGCGTCGGGAAGATGAACTGCTGCGGCCAGAGCGTCGGCAGCACGTACCCGTATACGCCGGCGTTCGCGTCCGTCAGCTTCGTCACCGCCGCCTCGAACTCTTCCATATTCGTCGGAGGGGCGGCGATGCCGGCCTTTTGGAACAGGTCCTTGTTGTAGTACATGACCAGCGGGTGAATGTCGAGCGGGATACCATACCACTTGCCGTCGATCGTCGAATATTCGACCGGCGCTTCGACGTAGTCCGCTTTGTTGATGCCTGCGGCGTCGGCCAGCGGCTCCATCGGCGCGAGCTGGCCCTTGCTGACGTAGGTCGGGATTTGGTCCACGTGCATGATCATCAGGTCGGGGCGTTCGCTCTCCGTGCTGAGCGCCACGTCGAGCTGCTTATAATATTCGCCGTTCGGCTGGATGACGAAGTTCACCTTCACGCCGTCCTGCGACGCGTTGTACTTATCCACCATCTCCTGCATGAACGGGCCGTCCGCGCCGGAGAACGGCGACCAGAACAGCACCTCCGTCGTGCCGCCGCCCCCGCCGCCGCTATTGCCGCCGGATGTCGACGTGCCGCCTCCGGCATCGCCGCCTCCGCCCGTACCGCCTCCGCCGCCTCCGGAGCACGCCGTGACGGTCATCGCCCCGGCGATCAGCAGCGCCGTAAGGCCGAACTTTCGTTTGTCGTTCATTTCCTGTTTCCCCCTAGAATCGAATGGTAACCGCTTCCTTGCTTCTCATGTTACCGGGCGGGGGAAGGCGGAAGAATGGCGTTTTTTTGGGGGGACCGGACATTTTTTTAGGTGATGGATGGGATGCCGCCTCCGACTTGAAACGGAAATCCTCCCTCTAATTCGAACAGCGGGGCTTTCCTTGACACACCGAAACGGAAAACCTCCCTCTAAATCAGCTCCGCGACACGAAAATCGGGCCATCCGCCGAAATTAGATGGAGGTTTTCCGTCTAAACAAGCAAAACAGGCCGTTCCTCCTTGAATTAGATGGAGCTTTTCCGTCTAAATAAAAAGCGCCCGAGCCGGAGGAGTCCGACTCGAGCGCCGCATCTTACTGATTCATGTAATACATAAGCAATCGATGCACGATCGCGGCGGCTTGCGCCCGCGTCGCCGGCTCCGCTGGCGCGAATCGCCCATCTTCAAGACCGGTGACGATGCCGGCGCTCCGAAGCGAAGCGGCTGCCTCGAGCGCGTAAGCGGCGATGTCCGCTTGGTCCGCGAAGCGCTCCGCCGCCCCGCGTTCGAGCGCGGCGCCTGCAAGCGATGCCGCACGGAACGTCATCGCCGCGATATCTTGGCGCGCGATCGGTTCGTCGGCGCCGAAGCTGCCGTCGGCTCGGCCGTTCGCGATGCCGAGACGATACGCTTCCGTTACGACGTCGTAATGCCAATCGTCCCTCGCTACGTCCGAGAACGCGGCCGCCGCCCGATTCGTCTCGATCGACCCGAAGTCGAACGCGCCCATCAACAGCTTCAAGTATTCGACTCTCGTAATCGGGCGCTGCGGCTCGAATACGTTCGGACGTACGCCGTTCAAGACGTCTCTCGCGGCGAGCGCTTCGATGTCCGCCCTCGCCCACGGCACCGCGCCGATATCGTCGAACGATACCGCTCGATGCGCCGCGGCATACCGGCTAAAGTGCTTCGGCTCGAACGTTACCGCACCCGTCGCTTCGTCGTACAGCGAAGCGGGCACCGCCTCCAACTCGCCGGCATCGGTAAGGTAATACACGACGACCCGGTTGGGGGCTTGGCCGGACTTCAGCGCATAATTCATTCGAACGGTGACGCCCTTGGCCGTCTCGAACGCGGACACCGGTTCCCCGTCGACGACGATTTCGAAATCGTACACCGGGTTGTCGCCGATCCGCGCCGCCGCTTGCGGAGACAGCCCTTCGGCCGCGACGACGGCTACTCTGAATTCTGCCTCCGTCGCTCCCGCGAATCGCTCCAACTCGTCGAGCGTCGCCGTGACGACGGCGAAGCCGGCGTCGATCGCCAAGGACGTCTTCCTGCCGGCCCGCAGCGCTTCGACGACGGTTCCCGCCGGAAGCGAGACGCGCACGGTATGGACCGTCTCCTCGCTTTCGGCGACCCGAAGGAGAACCGTACCGGTATCCGCCCCTTCGACGGCTTCCCCGAACGCTTCCTTGCCGACCGACGCGCTCGCCACGCCTTCCTTCACCTGCGCCGGTATGATTAGCCCGCCGTTCGCCACTTGCTGCGTCGATTCCCCGGCGCCCGGCGTCGTTCCCGTTCCCGGGCTCGGAGCCGGGTTCGTACCCGGATTCGGATCCGGATCGGGATTCGTGCCCGGATCCGGGTCGGACGATCCGGGGTTCGCCGTAAACTTCCAAATATCCGAAAACGCCTTCGCCCCATGCTCGTCTTCCGCGATCGCATACCATTCGTAATTCCCGGCGGTCAACCCGACCCAATCGAACGATGCGTTCGCTCCGCTTTGCACGTTCTCGACGGTCCCGATCGGCTGATCCGAATACACGTTCACGGCGAAATAATCGGTCGCGACCCGCTTCGTCTTCGGCGTCAAATCCAAATCGAGCGAAAACTCGTCCTTGTTCGGATACTGTTCAGGATCGTAAAAGTTGTAATCGTCCAAATACGGCGAATACGTCTTGATATGCAACTTATTGTTATCGATGTCGAATTGCATCAAGCGGATATAGCCTTGCCCGCCTTCCGGACCGCCTTGATAGTCCGCGAGCATCTGGTACACGCTGCGGTCCGGCGCGCCGTCTCCGTCGTCGTCGATCTCGTCGACGAGCAGCTCGGCGTCGTGGTAATGACCCGATAACACCGCGATCACATTAGCGTTCGGCACGACGACCTGCTCGTGAATTTTGTCCGCGATCGGCGCGCGGTTGCCCGACACGAGCAAATACTCATGGAAGTTCAGAACGGCCATTCGATCCGGATATTGCTTCAATACCCGGTCCATCCACGCGATTTCCTCGTCGCCGATGCCCCAGCCCATGTACAGGAAAATATAATCGTTCCCGTGCGAGGAAACCAAATCGTAATGCCCGCGGTTATTGTTGTAAGAGCCGCCGAACGTATCCTGACCCTTAAATCGGTCTTCGCCGAAGTAGGTCCAGTAATTGTCGTATGCGCCTTGCTTGCCGGACACGTCATGGTTGCCCGCCAAGACGCCGTACGGAATGTTCGCGTCTTCCAACACTTTCATGTTCTCCGAAGCGACGGCCCATTGATACGGCTTGTCGGCTTCGTCGACCAGATCGCCGGTATGCGTCACGTATTCGATCTTCATCTCGTCTTTCTTCTCGGCGATCCACTCCACGATATCTTGGTAAATATGCGGATAGCTCTCCGAGTAATATTGCGTGTCGGACATCCACACGAACGAATAGTCGTAGTCGTCCTCGGTCGGCGGAATTTCGTCCTGCACCATCAGCTTGATCCGCCGGTCGACCGCGTAATCGCCTGCCTCCACCTCGGCGGTCAACGCGAAGTCTTCCGTTCCGGCGACTTGCGAATCCAGCGCGTTCCATATCTCCCCGATCGGGTCCCAAGCGTACAACGTCACCTTACGGCCTTCGAGCGAATGGCCCTTCCATTCGACGCGAACCGGATCCGACTCCTTCACGGACGCGTCCAACGTCACTTCGAAACGCTGGTACGGGAACTTGTCGACGGCGTCGTTGATCAGGTAGTCGCCGTCTACGGCAGCGATCTTCGCGTAGTCCTCGTCGCCGAACGCCTGCTCCCCGGCCGGCGCCGAATCCCGCGGAGGCTCCCGATCGACCGCGTTCAAGAAGCCCGCGAACCATTCCCTCGCGCCGGCGAAATACTTGAAGCCTCTCGAAAACGAGACGTCCATCGTGTCTTCCGTCGGGTCGACGACCTTCACCGTCAACGACGCGGTCGTCGACGACACGGTTCCTCCGTGGGTCGGAGCGACGAGCGTCGGCGGCGCCGGCGTTTCGTCCGGGACGAAGAAAGCCGTCTCGACGAGCGCTTCGTTCCCGACCTTATCGAGAGCCGTAACGCGAAGCGTATGCTTCCCTTCGGCCAGCTCCCAAGAAGCCGTAGCGTAAGGCAGCGCGATCGACTTCCCGTCCAGCGTCGCGGCGATCGATTGTACCCCCGCGAGCGCATCGGTTACGGCGGCCGCGATCGTGAACGGCCCGCGATACGTCTCCCCTTCGATCACCGAAGGTTCGATGACGGGAGCGGTATTGTCCACGACGACGTCGGACGTCTCGACGCCGTACGTCGCGTGGGCGACCGCTACCGTATGCGTACCGTCCGGCACGGCCGTCGTGTCCCACGCGTACGCCTTGGACGCCAGCTTCCGCGCCGGGACGTCGAAGCGGAAGTCGACGACCGGATGCTTGCCGGCGCTGTCACCCATCTTGATCGCCAAGTCGCGCGTGGAAAATTCCGGACGCGCGTCGAACAACTCCGTACCGTCCGCAAGAACGAGTCGCACGTTGCGAACGTCGAAGTCGTCTTTGTTTTCCTCGACGCGATCGTCGAACGGAGACGCCTTGGAGCCCGCTCGGATCGATACGGTATTGATGCCGCCTTGCAGTCGGTCCGCATCGATCGGAACGGTCAGCGTCGTCCAGGAATTGACCGTGTCGTCGAAGATGCGCAATATGTCTTGACCCATGACGACGCCGTTTTTGAAGTAGAAGTTGACGCCCGTCGTCTCGAACGCGAAGTACGCGTCGCTCTCCAACGCTTCATACGCGCCTGCCGAGACATCCGTACCGTCGATCGTCAGCGAGAGCTCGCTCGCCGGCGCCTGCTCGGCCGTTCCCCTTATGATGCGGGTGCCCGACAAGACGTCGCCGTCTTTCACGTTCAGTCGTACGTTCGACGTATCGCGTCCGCTCAAAATCCGCACCCGGAACGGGTCCGTCGTTCGTACGTTCGCGCCGTCGGAGTATTCGAAATAATAATCGATGTAATGGCGGCCGATCAATTCCGGCGAATAAATGAGATAGTGGTACAGCGAATCGTTGAAGTTTTCCTGCAAATACCGCTTCGTATAGTCCGCCTGGCGGTCCGACTTATAGTACAGCGCTACAGTCCGAACGAGTCGGTCGTCGCGAATGTCCGCGGCCAAGTCCAGGTTTTCCGATTGATGCACTTCCGTAACTCCCGTTTCGTTCGCGAACGTCGGCGGTACCGGATCGGACGGCAGCGACGTCGGGATGGCGGGCACCTGCTCCTCCGATACGCTGCCCGGCGTCGCCGGCAGAAGGCCCGCGCTATGCTTGATCATCGTCGTGCCGCCGTCCAGCGGGTATTTATAGAAAATGCCCATGTTCGGCTTCGTCTCTTCGTCCGTGTCGTAATACGCCGCGGACAACTCGAATCTCGTGTTCGTCGCGACGACGACGCCGCGCTTGCCGCCGTTCGCCATCCCGCCGGAGTACATGCGGAAAATATTTTCGTTTTCCACCAAGTTCACTCGATACAGCGCGTTGAAGTCGGCGACGGTCTGATTGTCGTTCGAGCCGTTGATGATCCAGAACACCAGCGTGTCGCGCGCCCCGATGATCATGTCTTCCCGGTCCGTCGGCCAGACGACGTCCGCTTCGGGACCCGAGTCGGTGTAGCGGTATAAGATTTTATAGTCCTTCAGGTTGATCGGGCTGTCGGTGTTGTTGTAAATTTCGATGAACTCATATCCGTCCGCTCCGCCGACGTTCGCGGAATCCGGCACGATTTCGGTCACGAGCAGCGGCGAGACGCGGGCATAGTCGAAATCCCCCGGCTCGATGAACGCGGTATAGATCGGCGTCTGGACCGTCGTCTTGCTGTCGGCCGCCTCGATATAATACTGGACCGACGCCTCGGACAGCGCCGACACCGGGATCGATGCCGCATAGGCGTCGCCCGCCCCCCGGGTCATGACCGCGGATTGGAACTCGGCCGCCGAAGCTTTCTTGAAATACAGCTTTGCCGTTACGTCGTCGTTCCCAGTCGCCTGTTCGGCGTTCTCGATGTCGGCGGCGATCGCGATGGCTTGGTCCGACTTCCCGTCCGTCACCGGCGTATGCGCGATGACCGGAGGACGGTTCACCGGCGTCGGCGCACCGGACGTCCGCGCCGGCACTTGCGATGCCGACACCGCACCCGGCGTCGCCGCTTCGGTCCCGGCGCTCGTCTTGACCATCCGGTTCGTCCCGTCGATCGGGTAGCCGTAGAAAATCCCTTTGTTCGGCTGCGTCTCGAGATCGTTGTCGTAAGAAGCCTCCGCCCATTCGGTTCCGTCCTTGGCGGCGATGACGATTTTCCGTTGTCCCCCGTTCGCCATGCCTCCTCCGCCTTGGATTCTGACGAGGTTCGCGTTCTCCTGCAGCGCTGCGCCGAAGTTCGCGTTGAACTGATCGACCGTCGCCGCCTGGTTTTGTTCGTTCAAAACCCAGAGCACCATCGCCTGCTTCGAAGGCAGCGGAATTTCGGCCAGCGGCGTCTCCCACGTCCATTCCGTCTCCGAGGTCGACGACGTGAAGCGGTAGAGGATTTTATAATTGCGTAAATCGATCGTCTCGTCGGTGTTGTTGTAGATTTCAATGAATTCGTACCCGTCCGAACCGTTGATGTTGTCCGTATCCGGCACCAATTCCGTAATGAGCAGCTCCGGAAGCCGGCCGAAGTCGAACGTTTCGGTTTGGACGGCGACGGGTACGACCGGCGTCGTCTCGACCAACGCGCCGTTCCGGGCTTCGATGTAGTAGCTATGCTGCGCTTCGACAAGCGCTCCGCTCGGAATGAACGCGGTATACGCGTTGCCGCCGATCGGCGTCATCGGAAGCGGGCTGTACGCCGCGGCCGACGCCGGCTTGTGGTAGACGACCGCCGTCACCGCGTCGTCGTACACCGACGCCGTCACGCTCGCGGCGATCGTCGCGGCGAGCGCCAACCCTTCGGTCGCCCGGGTTTCGGTCGCCGGCGTATGCGCGATGACGGGCAGACCGGCCACGGACTGCTTCGGATCGACGGAGCCCGGCGTCGGCGCCGCTCGCACGGCTTGCTTCAGCGTCGGCGCACCCGTTGCGGGCAGCCGGAAGTGGACGCCGAGTCCCGAGCCGATGTCCGCCGCCGAATATGAGGAAGACGACAGTTCCTCCCCGCCCTTCCGGATAATAACGCCCCGTTCCGCCGAATTGGAGAACCCGTCGAAGCCGGTCACTTCGACGACGTCGTCCGCGGTCAAGCTTGTCCCGTACGCGGCGTTGAAGGCATCCAACGTATTGCCGCCGTTGTTATACCAGAATACTATTGTGTCGCGTGCGCCCAACGTCTTGTTTTCGAAGACGAGCGTCTTGTTCGAAGACGGATTCGGATAACGATAAATGAAGTCGTAATCGTTCAATGCGATCGGCGCGTCCGAGTTGTTGTACACCTCGAAAAATTCGAAGTTGTCCGTCCCGCTGACATCCGGATGAATTTCCGACACGAACAGTTCCGGCACGGGCGCCGCCACGGCGACCTCGTCCCGAATCGGCGCAACCGTTCCGCATAGGACGGCGGCCGCGAGCGTCGCCGAGATCCATTTTCGCAATCGTATAGCTTTGTACAATCCTCTCACTCCCGTCTACTTCATGTTTTCTAGGACTCTTTCGCAAAACCAGTACAGACCGAACGCGCCCACCGCTCCCGACGCGTACCTCGCCCACGGGATGCGCCCGGCGTAACGCCGTACCGACCAGAGCAGCGGCAGCGCCGCGGCGACGACGACCAGCTGGCCGATCTCCACGCCGAGATTGAAGGAGAAGAGCGGCAGCGCGACGTTGCCCGATAACGTGCCGTGCAGGATTTCCGCGAACCCGAAGCCGTGCACCAATCCGAACAAGGCGGTAACCTGCAGGCGGCTGCGATCCGCCTCTTCGCGCCGGAGGACGTTCTCCGCTGCGACGTACAAGATGCTTAAGGCGATGACCGGTTCCACGACGAGCGGCGACAGCGACGCCAGCTCCAAGGCGGACAACGCGAGCGTCGCGCTGTGCCCTAGCGTAAACGCCGTGATCGTCGCGGCTAAGCTCTTCCACCCTCGAACGTTCAGAAGCAACGCCAAGACGAAAAGCATATGGTCGAGTCCGCCCCAAATATGCTCCATGCCCATCCATACGAACGTGCCTAGCGTGCTTGTCCACGACACGTCCGCGCCGCGCGCTCCTTCGGCCGCCGCCCCGTTCGCCCCCGCGATTTGCAAGATCGTATTCGAGGCGTTCAGCACCTGATCGACCGTGTGCTCCCCGATGCGAATCGAAGCGAAATTGCGATAATCCGGATGCGTGTCGAAGAGCAGGCCGTATTGGATCATGAATCGGCTTACGGGCGCCTCGTAGCCGTAACGGATATCGATCCGAACCATCGGCGATTTCGCCTTCTCGTCGAACGCCGCCCCTTCGACTTCCCCCGTCCCGAGCTCCCCGTCGCCCGTGACGGCGATCCCGTCATTCACGAACGCTTCGATCGCGTCGATGCCCGTCCGAAGCTCCTCCGGCGAAATCCGTTCGTCTCGGTCGAGATCGAGGTCCGGCAGCGTCTCCGCCAGGTCTTGCTCCGATACGAATAAGCCGTAGGCTAATCCCCGGTCCTCGACGACGATCTCCGAATATCCCGTCGACCCGGCGTGAGCCGAGGCCGTCCCGCTTATGAACGTCGATCCGAGCGCCGCGACGACCGCCGCGGCCCAACCGATCGTTCCCGCGAAGCGATGTCTCACGTTGAAGATGCACCCTTCCTTTCGTTTCTTCCGACGTAGTTCAACGTACGGCATCGTTGTCATCGAGAGATTAAACCGAAGTAAAGATGTCGTTAAGATCTATGAAAAGGAAAAGAAAGACACCCGCCGATCGGCAGGTGTCTTAAGATCAAACATTTATTCGGTTTTCCGCGGCTCCAGCTCCAGCGTAATTCGGATCCATTCGCTGCGGCTCCCGATCCGGATCGGGGGGCCCCAGAAGCCGTAGCCGGAGGAGACGATCGCATGGAACGCGCCCCGCGAGACGTACCCCCAATCCAGATCGAACAATCTTCGCGTGATCAGATGGCCCGGCGCCAGCTGCCCGCGATGCGTATGGCCGGACAGCATCAGGTCGACGCCGGCCGCCTCCGCCTCGGCGAAGCCGAGCGGCTGATGGTCCATCAGCACGACCGGCCGGCGGAGGTCCGCCCCCGCCAGCAGCGGCTCGAGGTCCGCCCGGCGAAGGCCGTACCGGCCGGCGGACCGATCGAGCCGCCCGACGAGCGTCAGCTCGCCGCCGACGTCGATCGTCTCGTCCATCAGCATGCGGATGCCGGACGACGCCATCGCCTCGGCGAACGCGTCGCCCGCGCGCCCCCCGAACGGGTCATGGTTGCCCGTCACCGCGTAGACGCCGAGCCTCGCCCGGAAACCGCGGAAGACGTCCGCCAGCTTGTCCTTGACGAACGGGGCGAGGTCGTCGTCGATCACATCGCCGGGCAGCAGCACGAGGTCGGGCTCGAACGTATTGACGTCGCGGACGAGCCGTTCCAGATGCCGCCGCCCGACCAAGGCGCCGAGGTGCAGATCGGACGCGACGGCGATGCGCAGCGTCGTCCGACCCGCGGCCGGCTTGCGGACGCGAAGCCGGAACTCGCGCGCGACCGGCCGCCAGGCGTTCCACGAGCCGTAGCCGATCAAGCCGACGAGCGCGACGACGACGCACCAGCCGACGAAGAGCGCGGGCGACTTCACTCCCGCGAGGCCGAGCAGCCAGACGGCGACGTCCGCGACGGGCAGCATCAGGATCAAGTACACCATCGCCGCCATCCAGTAGGCGCCGACGCGCATCAAGGCGCGTAGCGGCGCCGCGTCGAATCGGACGGACAGCGCACGCCCGATCAGGTAGGCGTAAGCGAGCAGCGCGAACGGGAGCCAGAACGCCGCGCCGCCGGCGCCGGCGCCGGGGAGCAGCTGCCGCAGCCATGCGGCGCCGTGCCAGCCGATTCCCCATTGCAGCAAGGAGTAGATCAATAGAAAGATGGCGATGGCCCCCGCGATTCTTCCTTTCATCGGTTCGTTCCTCCGAACAGTAAGTTTCTGTATAAACTCAAGGGTATGCTATAATCGCAATCAGATCAAATTCGGTACACGGAGGCGTCTCACCCATGCTCGACTTCGAACGCAAGCTCGCCGTCTTCTCTTCCTTCCCGGAGCTCGTCCGCAAGGACGTATCGCTCGGCCGGGTCAACTTCCATTACGAACAAAGCGTCTACGAAAAGAAAACCGTCGGCTTCCACCTGCATCCGAACGGCAACGGCTACGTGTATGCCGCCCTGATCCCGGGCGCGGAAACCGACCCCAAAGGCTTCGTCAACGTGCGCGACGCGTCCGAAGACGAGCTGCGCGAGTGGATCGCCGCGTCGATTCGGTCGCTCTCGTCGCGGCCGGACGGCGAGGCGCAGGCCGCGGCGGCGCCGACCCCCGAGCCGCAGACCGCAGCCCCCGCGGCCACTGAGAGCCGTTGGACCAACGACGAGGGCCAGACGCTGCGGCTGACGTTCGAAGACGACCTCTGGTACGTCTTCGCCGGACAAAACCTGGAGTCCGCCTTCGAGACGTACGACGAAGCCGAAGCGTACATGCGCGAAGAAGGCTTCCGAAAGCAGCCTTAACGAAACAACGGCGGAGCCGGGACCCTGTCCCGCTCCGCCGTCGCTATGTCCGCCGCTTCCCGACCACCGTTCGGTTGCGGCCCTCGTTTTTCGCGCGGTACATCGCCTCGTCCGCCGATTCGAACAGCGCTTCCGCCGACATGCCGGACCGGGGGTAGTCCGCGATGCCGATCGACAGCGTGATCGGCCGACCGATCGGACTGTCCGTCGACTCGAACGTCCGGCGAATCCGCTCCGCCGCGGGGAATGCCGTCGCCGCGTCCGAGCGCTCCAACAGGACGACGAACTCCTCGCCGCCGAACCGGAAGCAGAAGTCGGTAGGCCGCAGCGTCGACTGCACGGTCTTCGCCAGGAAGCGAAGCACATCGTCCCCGACCGCATGCCCGTACGTGTCGTTGATCGTCTTGAACCGGTCGATATCCATTACGAGCAAAGCGAACGGCTCCTCGGCGAGCAGCTTACGCTCCAAAGCATCGTTCATCGCCCGCCGGTTCGGCAGCCCCGTGAGCGGATCCGTCATCGCTTCGCTCGTCAATTGGTCGTTCTGCTGCTGCATCGCGCGAATCGCCATACGCATGGAGTCGCTGAGCAGGTCGGCCTCCCGGTTCCAATGGCCGGGCAGCATCGCCTCCGGCACGCGTTCGCCGCGCGACAGCCTGCCGGCGACCTCGGAGAGGAAGACGATCGGCGCCGCGAGCCGGCGCGCCAAGTACACCGCGACGAGGAGCATGAGCAGGCAGGCCGGCGCAATGTACATCAGCCGGTTCCACGTATGGTGCCGCAGCTCCTTCTCCACCGATTGCAGCGGCGTCTGCGCCACGATGCCCCAGCCGTTCTCCTCCACGTGCGCGTATCCGGCCAAATACTCGATGCCCAACGTATTGACGACGCGCTTCCGACCGTTCCGCCCCTCCATCAAATCCCGAACGACTGGATTCGCTCTGACGTCTTCCCCGAGCCGCGCGGGGGAAGGATGGAACACCAACTTCCCGCCGCTGTCCACGATATACGCGTACGTGCCGGAGACGTCGAGCAAGTCCGAACCGAACACGTCGTTGAACACATTCGCCTGATGGAGATATAACGTCCCCGCTAAGAGTCCGAGATAGGCGCCGTCGTCGGCGAAGATCGGCTCCGACATGACGACGATCAGGCGCCCGGTCGCGCCGACGTAAGGCTGCGAGAAGTAGGGCGCCCGCAGCAGATGCGCTTCCGCGAGCGTCTCCGAGTAAATTCTCTTCCCCCCGATCCCTACGGATGGCGGGGAGATGCTTCTTACGATCCCCTCCTCGCTCACCGCCAAGATCGAATTGAACATCCCGCCGCCCCCGTGGAGCAGCATGTCCAGCGGCTCCCGAAGCTCGTCGTCGTCGTCCCAGTGATGAGCCGCTTGCCGCGCCCCGTACTTCAACGTCGACCGCATCGATCGAAGCAGCGCATCCATCGTCGTCGCCATCTTATTCGCGGTGGATTGGTTCAATTCCAACGTCGTCTCGTATAAGAGCCGCTGCTCCGCCCGATACCCGACGACCAATTGAACGACGGTCGTCATCACGACCGCAAAAACAACAAGACCACCGAATAAGATCGTCAAGCTGATCCTACCAGTGGTACGCCCTTTCCGCATAAACATGAATCGTAACCCCTCTATTTATCCGTCCAACGCCTCGTCCGCGCGCTCGGAGACAAGCCCGGCTCCGACGATCGCCGCGGCCTTCCCCCTGCGCCTTATCTCGCGCTCGAGCATCTCGATAAAAGCTTGATCCAAAGAGTGCTTGACCGAATCCCGATAGGCCTGAAGCAGTAATTCGTCAGTCATCTGTCGTATCATCTTTCACCCTCCTTGGAAGGTTTACACCCTTACTTTATCGTAAATTGGTCGAGCGTACCATGAAAGTTGACGCGCGTCATTTTCCGAACAGGGCCTGTATGCTTACGAAAAAAAAAAGGCGTCCGCCGCTCCGAAGAGCCCGCGAACGCCGTCTTCCTTATCATGGTTTCTTAGAGACGACCAGCTTATACCCGACGCCGCGAATCGAATCGATCTGGACGCTCTGCTGATTCATCTCCAACTTCTTGCGCAGCGAGGACACATGCACGTCCACGGTCCGCTGGCCCCCGACGTAATCGAAACCCCATACGACGTTCATCAGATCGTCGCGCGTGACGACCATGCCCGGCCGCTGCACCAAATATAACAGCACTTCGAACTCCTTGGGCCTTAGCACGATCGATTCCCCGCCAAGGGCGACTTCGTATTTCTCCGGATAAATCCGCAAGTCGCCGACGGAGATCACCTTCTCCTGCACGGTCTCGACAGCCGCCGGTTCGCCGTCCTTCGGCTGCGTCCGCCGCAGCACGGCGCTCACCCGCGCGAGCAGCTCCGCGACGCCGAACGGCTTCGTCATGTAGTCGTCCGCGCCGAGCTTCAGCCCTTGCACGACGTCGTTCTCCGCGTTGCGCGCCGTAAGGATGATGATCGGGGTGCGATCGCCCTGCTGCCGGAGCTTCGTCAGCACCTCGAACCCGCTCAGCCCGGGCAGCATAATATCGAGCACGATCAGATCGTACCGCCGACCCGTCGCCGCCGCCAATCCGTCGCTCCCGTTGTCCGCCGTATCGACCGTATAGCCTTCTTGCGACAGGTTATAGGTCAACAGGCGGGATAACGTCGGCTCGTCCTCGATGACCAGAATGTTGTGCGGCATGGGACCCCCCCCGTCCATCGAATGATCTTTCCTTCATAGTAGCATATCTCTCGGAAAATGAAACCGCGCCCGCGCCTCATTGCAGCACCGGCAGCTCGATGATGAAGCGCGTCCCCATCCCGAGCTCGCTCTCCACCCGGATCGTCCCCTTGTGCAGCTCCACGAGATGCTTCACGATGCTGAGGCCCAGCCCCGTGCCGCCGGAGACGCGCGAACGCGCCTTGTCCACGCGATAGAACCGCTCGAAGATGCGAGGCAGATCCTTCTTCGGAATGCCGACCCCGTAATCCTGCACCGTGATCCGTACGCGCTCGTATTCGTCGGGCCGCGCCGCGTCCTCGAGAATCGGATCCACCATCACGCGCAGCCGGCCCCCGTCATGCGAATACGTAATGCCGTTCGACAGCAGGTTGACGAGAATTTGCTGCAGCCGGTCTTCGTCCGCTTCGATATACACGTCCTGATCGACGGCGGCTTCGAGCGTAATCCCTTTCTTCTTCGCTTCCGTCGCCATCATGTGGAAGATGCGCTCGACGAACGTCTTCATCTCCACCGGGGAAAACTGCAGCGGCACCCGCTTCGACTCGATCTTCGACAAATCCAAAATGTCTCCGATCAGCCGGTTGAGCCGTTCGCTCTCGTCGTAGATGATTTGCAGGAACGACTTCGTCGTCGCCGGATCGCTCGCCGCCCCGCCGAGCAGCGTCTCGGCGAACCCCTTCACCGCCGCGATCGGCGTCTTCAGCTCGTGCGACACGTTCGCCACGAATTCGCTGCGCATCCGCTCGAGCCGCCGGATGGCGGTAATGTCGTGCATGACGACCAGTATGCCGGCGTAGGCGTCCTCCGCGATCGTCATCGGCACGGCGTGAATATCGAGCATCCGCTCTTCGGGATAGTGGAACACGACCTCGCCCCGGAGCGGCTCTCGACGTTGGAAGCATTCGGCGATCATCCGGGTCAGCTCTTGCTGCGTCTTCGTCAGCGTATAGCGCTGGCCGAGCAGCTCTCCGGACGAGAAGCCGAGGAACTCCTCCGCCGACCGGTTGAGCAGCACGATCTTCCCTTCCCGGTCCACCATGACGACGCCGCTCGTCATGTTGTCGAGCACGCTCTTCAGCCGGCTCTCGTCTTCTTGGATTTGGTTCATCTGGTACTGCAGGCTCTCGGACATCTTGTTGATCGCGTGCCCGAGCTGCCCGATTTCGTCTTTGTTCGGGATCGCGATCCGCGCGCGATAATTCATATTCGTAATCTGGTAGGCGACTCGCGTCATCTTCTCGATCGGCCCCGTGAGGCTCAGCGACATCCGGTACGCGATCAAGGCGGTGACCATCAAGATGACGATCAAGCCGAGGCCGAGATACGACGCGATACGGCGCGTCTCGGCGTCGAGCGGCTGCATGCTCTCCCCGAAGCGGACGTACCCGACGCCCGCCTTGCCGAACGACGCCGGCATCGCCACGTACATCGTCTGCGCTTCGGCGGACGGCTCCCGACGGATGTGCACGCCGGGGGCGCCGCCCTTCGCGCGGGCGATCTCCGGCGGCAGGCCTTCGCCCGCCGGCGCCTCGGCGCCGCCGGAATCGCCGAGCGCGACGCCGTCCTCGTCGAAGAACGTCACTCGCGCGCCCGTCTTGCGCGCCATGCGGATCGCTTCCCTGCGGAACATCTCGCCGCCGACGGAGTTCTCGGACACATAATCCCAGTCCACCGTCGCGAGATACATCTCTAGCTGCTCCCCGAGCCCTTCCTCGAGCGCATGGATTTGCGAATCGCGCATCACCGAGATCGTAAAGATGCCTGCCGCGATATTCGACAGGCCGATGAAAAATATGAAAATCAGCGTGAGCCGATGCCGAAACTTCAGCATTAGCGGAATACCGGCTCCTTGAACGACTCGAGCTTCTCGAAGGAGCTCTTATCGACGTCCGCGTGCAGGCTGTTGCCGTGCGAATCCATCGTGACGATCGCCGCGAAGCCTTCCACGTTCAGGTGCCACATCGCTTCCGGTATGCCGAACTCCATGAAGTCGACGCCCTCTACGCCCTTAATCGTCTCCGCGTAATATTGCGCCGCGCCGCCGATCGCGTTCAGGTATACGCCGCCGTGCTCCTGCAGCGCCTTCAGCGTCTTCGGCCCCATGCCGCCCTTGCCGATGACCGCGCGAATGCCGAACTTCTTGATAATGTCGCCTTGGTACGGCTCCTCGCGAATCGACGTCGTCGGTCCGGCCGCCTTCACATGCCAGCCCGCTTCGTCCTTCAGCATGACCGGTCCGCAGTGGTACAGCGCCGCCCCGTTCAGATCGACCGGCGCGTCGTGATCCATCAAGTGCTTGTGGATCGCGTCGCGGCCCGTGTACATGCGGCCGTTCAAGATGACGACGTCCCCGACGCGGAGCTGACGCACTTGCTCTTCCGTAATCGGCGTCGTCAGGACGACTTCGCGGCGTTCCGGCTGCGCTTCGGCGGCTTCCGCGGCCGCCGCTTCCGCCTGCTCCTCGCTCATGGCGAGCGCCGTTCCGCGCTCGTACACCCATTCGTTGATCTCGCCGGTCGCGGCGTCGATCAAGACGCCTTGGCGTCGGAACGCCCAGCAGTTATACGCCACGGAGACGAAGTAGCTCGCCGGCAACCGGTTCATGACGCCGATCTTGCAGCCGAGCAGCGTCACCTCGCCGCCGAAGCCCATCGTGCCGATGCCGAGCTTGTTGGCGTTCTCGAGCACGTATTCCTCCAGCTTGCGGAGGTCTTCGTGTTCGTTCGCGTCGTCGACTTTGCGGAACAGCTGCATCTTCGCCAGCTCGTACCCCGTCGTGCGGTCGCCGCCGATGCCGACGCCGATGAAGCCGGCGCTGCAGCCTTGGCCCTGCGCCTGGTATACCGCGTGCATGATGCACTTGCGGATGCCGTCGAGATCCCGGCCCGCCTTGCCGAGACCCGGCAGCTCCGTAGGCAGGCTGTACTGGATGTTTTTGTTTTCGCAGCCGCCGCCCTTCAGGATCAGCTTTACCTCGATGTCGTCGCGCTCCCACTGCTCGAAGTGAATGACCGGCGTACCGGGGCCGAGGTTGTCGCCCGTATTGTCGCCCGTCAGCGAATCGACGGAATTCGTCCGCAGCTTGCCGTCCTTCGTCGTGCGCGCGATCGCCGAGCGGATCGCCTTCTTCATCTCGATCTGATTGGCGCCGACCGGGGTGTGCACGATGAACGTCGGCATGCCGGTGTCCTGGCAGATCGGGGACACGTTCGTCTCCGCCATCGTAATATTGTTCGCGATCGTCGCCATCGACAGCGCGGCGCGGGTGCCGGCGCTCTCGCGCTTCGCCCCGGCCTTGATGGCGCGGCGCACGTCCGCGGGCAGGTTCGTCGAAGTCTCAACGATGAGATCGTATACGCTTTGCTCGAAATGTTTCATAGATCGTACGGTTCTCCCCTCGAATGCTTGATCGAAAATATATCTCTATCATATCATATCGCGCGGCATGAAAAGAACCGCAGCGCGCGTCTTCCCCGACGCAAGCTGCGGTTCTCTTCCTTACGGTTCGGTCCCGACGATCTCGTCGAGCGTCTTCTCGAACGACGGCGCCATCGTCGTCAGGAAATAGTCGACCTCCGGCATGTTCAGCTTCTTCAGCGACGCCTCGAGTTGCGCCTTGGCGACCGCGAATTCGCGGTTGCCCGCCGTCAGCTCGGACAGCGCCTTCAAGTACGCGTCGAGCAGGTCGGCGGCCTTGACCCAGACGTACAGCGCGTCGTCGTGCCCGTGCACGAGCGGCTCGTACACGTCCCGGAGCGGCTCCGGAATCATGCGGACGATGGAATCGGCGGCCGCCTTCTCGATCTCGCGGAAGCTGCGCCGCACGTCCGGGTTGCTCGCCTTGACGGGGGCGGCCACGTCGCCGACGAACACCTCGGTCGCGTCGTGAAACAGCGCCATCGACACGACGCGATCCGTCGGCACCGCCTTGCCGAACGCCTCGTTCGCGATCGTGCACAGCAGATGAGCCAGCGCCGCCACGTAATACGAATGGACGGCGACCGACTCCTTATGCGTGTTCCGCATCAAGCTCCAGCGGTCGATATAGCGAAGGCGGTACAAATACGAGAAAAAATGGCTCTCCATGCAGGTTAGATGATGTCCGAATAATACATCAGGATCAAGAGGACGAGGACGAGAAGGGAAGCGACCCCGCTGAACGTCGACAGCTTGGATGCGTCCTTCGCCGCGGCCGCCTTCCCTTCGCCGCCGTTCGCGATGATGCGCTTCAGCGGACCCGCGATCATGCCGGACATCGCGCCGAGCGCGACGAACAAGACGATGACGACGATCATCCACGGAACGCTGACGCCCGCCTTGCTGATGAGGTATCCCCCCGTCAAAAATTGCACGATCAAGAGCCACTGTCCGATCCGATTCAGGCCGAAGATGCCTTTGGCGAAGCCGACCTGCGCATGCGGATCCAGTCCCGACAGCCTCATCGCGACGAACGGCAGCAGCAAGTAGAAGCCGACCGCCAAAGAACCGAGAACGTGCAAAAACAATACAAACTCGACCATATTCGTATTTCCTCCATCCGTTGCTAGAATGTTCCAACCTCAAGTATAGCTTATCCTATACTCGTTTACCAACGGGAAGAGACGATTCGGAGGCTTAGAGCTTCTTGGGGAGGGATCACTTTTTTTCCAGCAGCGCGTCGCGGTCGATGGCGCCGGGCGGCTGTTCCATCCAGCCGTTCTTGATCATGAGGTTGACCCCGTCTTCGGCGAGCAGTCCCATCTCGCCGATCAGCCTCGAGTATTGCACCGCCAAATCCCGCCGCTGCGAGACCGACAAGCCTGCCCCGTAGAACGCCGCTGATGCGGAGAGGAGCGTAACCACATGAAAGAGCATCAGCTTGTCCGAGAAAGCGGGCGTCGTCGAATTCGTCACTTCGGACTCCCATTTTCTCGGCGGGGGAAGATCGTCTTCGGCCAGCCGCTGCTCCAGAACCATGAACTGTTCTTGACAGAGCTGCACGGCTCGTTGCATATATTTGCGAACCTCGTCGGACTGGACGACTTGGCTGAACGCCATCTCCAAGACGGTCTTCAAATCGACCTTTATCATATTGTAAAACACGCTGCCGATTTCGATGGCGTTCAGCGGTCTTTCCCTGCCGAACCAGCCGGCCAAGTAGTTTTGCTTCTCGACGAAATCGACGGTTTGCGGCGCGTGAAGAATCGCCGGACGGACATAGAGTCCCTTCCTCACCATCGCGTCCACGACTCGATCGAACAGCTCCGCCGTTTCCGCATTGCATTGTTTGAAATATTCGCGTTGGTCTCGCCGCGCCGAAGTGGATAACGCGCCGGCGTAACTCGTCAAACCGAGCAGGGCCATGACGAAGAAATAATTCAACAGAAAGTCGTCGGAAAATAGCGCCGGAGCGCTCGGGTTAACGATATCCTCTTCGGTAAACCCTTTCGGAATCGCATAGCCTTCCTGACTTAAGAACTCCTTCGACTTGCCGACATGCGTCTTCGACAACTCGAGCGCCAACTCCAAAATGGAACGGACCTCTTGATCCCTAGCGTTCGTAAGGGCATGGGTAATGAAACAAATCGCTAAAGTGTCATTCGTATATTGAGTCCAGAGATTCGCGACCTCGGCCGACGTCAGCCTCGCGCTGTTTTCGATCGGCGGTTCCGTCCGGAGCTCCGTCTCAAGGTGTATAGACATGTCGATTCATTGCCTCCTTAAATTGAAACCGAGTCCTTCGCGCACGCGGTCGCCTTGGCTAGCTATTATCATGGGTAGTTCTCGGAATGTTATACATAAATCTCCAATGGAAAAAGGCCGCCCCCGGAGCAGCGAACTGCTTCGAAGGCGGCCTCTTCCCGTCCGTCCGCGCCCGGCGAACGGTTAGCCTTGCACGATCTTAATGACATTGCGGACCGATTCCGCGGACTTGTCGAGCGCCGCTTTCTCTTCCGGCGTCAGCTCGATCTCGATAATTTTCTCGATGCCGTCCCCGCCGAGCACGGTCAGGACGCCCATGAACAAATTCTCGTACCCGTACTCGCCTTGGAGCAGCGCGATCGTCGGCAGAATGCGCTTCTTGTCCTTGAGAATCGCCTCCGTCATCTGCACGAGCGAAGCCGCCGGCGCGTAGTACGCGCTGCCGTTCCCGAGCAGGCCCACGATCTCGCCGCCGCCCGTGCGCGTGCGCTGCACGATCGCGTCGATCCGCTCCTTCGGGATGAGCTTCTCGATCGGCACGCCGCCTACGGACGTGTACCGCACGAGCGGTACCATGTCGTCGCCGTGACCGCCGAGCACGACGCCGACGACGTCTTCTACGGAGACGTTCAGCTCCTGCGCGATGAACGTGCGGTAGCGCGCCGAGTCCAGCACGCCGGACTGGCCGATGACGCGGTTTTTCGGAAAGCCGAGCGTCTCGTTCGCGACGTACGTCATCGCGTCGACCGGGTTGGACAGGATGATGACGTACGCGTTCGGGCACTTTTCCTTCACTTGCTCGCAGACCGACTTCACGATGCCCGCGTTCGTGCTCACGAGATCGTCTCGGCTCATGCCCGGCTTGCGCGCGATGCCGGCCGTTATGATGACGATGTCGGAGCCCGCGGCGTCTTCGTAGCTGGACGTGCCGACGATGTTGCTGTCGAACCCTTGCACGGGGGACGCCTCGAGCATGTCGAGCGCCTTGCCTTTCGTCGGGTTCTCGAGCTGCGGGATGTCGACGAGGACGACGTCTCCGAGTTCCTTCTGCGCGAGCATCAATGCCGTCGTCGCGCCGGTGAAGCCCGCGCCTACGACCGTGATTTTGTTGCGACGAATCGTCATAAGTTAATTCCCTCCTAAAATAGTACATATGGAAAATCGGGCAAATAAAGAACATCGCTGTTCGATATTTGCCCGATCGATGAAACCGATATTAGCCCATGTTTTTGATGAGAAGGTTCGCGAACTCGGACGTCTTCACTTCCGTCGCGCCTTCCATCAGGCGTGCGAAGTCATACGTTACCGTCTTATCGGCGATCGTCTTCTCCATGCCCTTGTAGATCAGGTCGGCCGCTTCCAGCCAGCCGAGGTGCTCGAGCATCATAACGCCGGAGAGCGTTACGGAGCCCGGGTTCACGACGTCGAGACCGGCGTACTTCGGAGCCGTGCCGTGGGTCGCTTCGAAGATCGCGTGACCGGTGACGTAGTTGATGTTGGCGCCCGGCGCGATGCCGATGCCGCCGACTTGCGCCGCGAGCGCGTCGGACAAGTAGTCGCCGTTCAGGTTCAGCGTCGCGATGACGTCGAAATCGGTCGGGCGCGTCAGCACTTGCTGCAGCGCGATATCCGCGATCGCGTCCTTCACGATGATCTTGCCTGCCGCTTCCGCAGCCTTCTGCGCCGCGTTCGCCGCGTCCGCGCCTTGCTCTTCCTTAATGCGGTCGTATTGCGCCCACGTGAACGTCTTGTCGCCGAACTCGGCTTCCGCCAGCTCGTAACCCCAGTTCTTGAACGCGCCTTCCGTGTACTTCATGATGTTGCCCTTGTGCACGAGCGTTACGCTCTTGCGGCCGTGCTTGATCGCGTATTCGATCGCCGCGCGCACGAGGCGCGTCGAGCCTTCCTTCGATACCGGCTTGATCCCGATGCCGGACGTCTCCGGGAAACGGATTTTCTTCACGCCCATCTCGTTCTGCAAGAACGAGATGACCTTCTGCACGTCCGCGCTTTCCGCTTGGTACTCGATGCCCGCGTAGATATCCTCCGTGTTTTCGCGGAAGATGACCATGTCGACGAGCTCCGGACGCTTCACCGGCGAAGGTACGCCCGCGAAGTAGCGAACCGGACGCAAGCAAGTGTACAAGTCGAGCTCTTGGCGCAGCGCGACGTTCAAGGAACGGATGCCGCCGCCTACCGGCGTCGTCAGCGGACCTTTGATCGCGACGATGTACTCGCGAATCGCGGTCAGCGTATCGGCCGGAAGCCAGGAGTTATATGTATTGAACGCCTTCTCGCCGGCGAACACTTCGTACCATGCGATTTTCTTCTCGCCCTTGTACGCCTTCTCTACTGCCGCGTCGAGGATGCGCTTGGACGCGTTCCAGATGTCCGGGCCCGTGCCGTCGCCCTCGATGAACGGGATAATCGGGTGATTCGGGACGTTCAGCTTGCCGTTCGCGTCGATCGTAATGCGTTCGCCTTCCGTCGGAAGGGCGTATTGTTCGAATTGTACCATCTTGATTGTTCTCCTCCTGATTTACGATAATGTTCTTTCATAAGCGGAGCGGGATATTCGACGGCCTCGCCGTCGAACGTCCCGCCCGCGCCGCCGTCGCTGCGTGTCCGTTCGCGTCTTACTTCCGCTGTTCGATCGGCCCGACCTTCTGATTCGTCGGGCCGACGTACTCGGCGCGCGGACGGATGAGACGGTTGTTCTCGTATTGCTCGAGAATGTGCGCCGTCCAGCCCGATACGCGGGAGATGGCGAAGATCGGCGTGAACAAGTCGCGCGGAATTTCGAGCGCGGTGTACACGGATGCGGAGTAGAAGTCGACGTTCGGCTTCAGACCCTTCTGCCCCGTGACGATGTCTTCGATTTGAATCGACATCTCGTACCACTTCATATCGCCCGTCAGCTTGCCGAGCTCGCGGGACATCTTCTGCAGATGCTTCGCGCGCGGATCGCCGTTCTTATAGACGCGGTGACCGAAGCCCATGATTTTCTCTTTCTTGTCCAGCTTGTCCTGAACGTACGCTTCTACGTTCTCCATGCTGCCGATGTCTTCGAGCATCGCCATGACGGCTTCGTTCGCGCCGCCGTGCAGCGGTCCGCGAAGCGCGCCGATCGCCGACGTCACGCCGGAGTACATGTCGGATAACGTCGCGACCGTGACGCGCGCCGCGAACGTCGACGCGTTCAGCTCGTGGTCCGCATGAAGGACGAGCGCCTTGTCGAGCGCTTCGATCGCGACCGCGTCCGGCTCTTTGCCGGTCAGCATATACAAGAAGTTCTCCGCTACCTTCGCTCCCGCCTTCGGCGCTACCGGCTCGAGGCCTTGGCGAATGCGGGCGAACGCCGCGACGATCGTCGGCAGCTTCGCCTGAAGGCGAATCGCGATGCGCTTGTTCGTGTCGATGTCGAAGTCGTGCGCTTCGGCGTCGAACAAGGCGAGCGCCGATACCGCCGAGCGGAGCGCCGCCATCGAGTTCGCTTCTTTCGGGAAGCTGCGCAGCAAGTCGACGACTTGTTGCGGGATCGAAGCGTTGTCGCTAAGGTCTTTCAGTAAGCCGTTTAATTCCTCGCGGTTCGGCAGTTTGCCGTTCCAGAGCAAGTATACGACTTCTTCGTAGCTGGCGTTCTCCGCCAGGTCGTCGATATCGTAACCGCGGTACGTGAGGACGCCGTCTATGATGGAACTGACCGAGGATGTCGTAGCGACGATGCCTTCGAGCCCTTTGGTGACCGTCATGGGTTACACGCTCCTTTTTCCGTAAAGATCATGATTTCTATTGCAGCATCTTATTTCCATGATACCGGACTTGATGCCAGAAGGAAACAAAATACGGCATAAAACTTCATTATCACGATCATAAAGCATTTTTCGCGAACATTTCCTTCCCGCGCAAACTCGGTTACAATATTGCTAATGTTTGCTCCGCCGCACACGAATTTCGAGGAGGATGGCGCTCATGGAACGCATCGGCATCATCGACATCGGCTCCAACTCGATCCGTCTAGTCGTCTACGAATGCACGGCGTCTGGCGCGTACCGCGTCATCGACGAAACGAAAGAATCCGCTCGCCTCAGCGAACGGCTGGATAAGGACGGCCGCATCGCGGAGAGCGATATGCAATACATTACCGACACGCTTCGACGGTTCCAGCTGCTGTGCGAGCACCATGGCGCTTCGCGCATTCGCGCCGTCGCGACCGCCGCCGTGCGCAACTCCCCCGACAGCGCGGGAATCGCCCGCGAGCTGACGGAACGGACGGGCCTCGCCGTCGAAGTGCTCTCGGGCGCCGAGGAAGCGCGGCTCGGCTTCCTCGGCATGATCAACGCCATCGACATCAAGGACGGCTTCGTCATCGACATCGGCGGCGGGAGCACGGAAGTGCTGTTGTTCCGGGACCGCGCCGTCTTGAAGAGCGTCTCGTTCCCGTTCGGCGCCGTCAATACGATGAAGCGGTTCGGGAAGAACGGCGACATCGACGAAGCCGGCGCTCAGGCCATCGTGCGAATGGTCGAAGACGCCGCGCGGGACGAACCGTGGATCGCCTCGGCGCCGGGCTTGCCGCTCGTCGGTCTCGGCGGCACGATTCGTACGTTATGTAAGGTCGATCAGCGCGATCGCAAGTACTCGCTTCCGATCACCCATCATTACCAGATGACGGAGCAGTCCGTGGACGACTGGCTGGCGCGGCTCGCCGGCGCGAAGCTCGAGCAGCGCAAGCGAATAGAAGGACTTTCCAAAGACCGCGCGGACATTATTGTACCCGGCCTGCTGATTCTCCATACCCTGTTCCGCGTAAGCGGCGCATCGCATTACGTGATCAGCGGCTCGGGGCTTCGCGACGGCGTCTTCTTCGAGACGTTCCGTCCGGACGCGCCGCAGTTCACCGACGTTCTGGAGCACAGCGTGCACAATCTGCTCGCCCTGCACCCATCCGTCTCGCTGAAGCATGTGCTGCATGTGGAGCGGCTCGCGATGAAGCTGTTCGCGGACTTGACCGAGGAACACGGCTACGGCGGACGGGTCGGCACGTACTTGCACGTCGCCGCTCTCTTGTACCGGATCGGCATCTCAATCAATTACTATAACTACTACAAGCATACCTACTACTTGATGGCGCACTCGCGCGTGAACGGCTTGACGCATCGCGAGATTCTGTTATGCGCCTTGATCGCGTCGTTCAAGAGCGAGAAGCGGCTGAAGCCGCTGTTCGCGGCGCATCGCGATCTGCTCGCCGAAACCGACTTCGGCTTGATCGTCCGGCTCGGCGCGCTGCTGCAGGTCGCCGTCGCGCTCGACCGCAGCGGGACGCAGCCGATCGCGACGCTGTCCGCCCGGGCGATCGGGCGGGAGCTGCGCCTCGCCGTGAAGCCGCGGCGCGCGTGGGACATCGAACGGCGCGAGCTGCAGTCGCTGACGAAGGATTTCGGCAAGTCGTGGGGCCTTACTCTGCAGATCGTCGAGTCGCCGTCTCCATAAACTCCAACCGGTTCCCGAAGGGGTCGTTCGCATAGAAGCGGACGACCCCTTCGTCCGCTCTGGCGTCGTCGTCGATCACCGAGACGCCGCTCTTCGCGAGACGCTCGCGCAGCGCGTCGATCCCGGCGACCGCGAACGCCGGGTGCGCCTTCGCGGCCGGCACGAAGTCCGCCTGCACCCCGACATGCACCTGATGCCTTCCGCATTGGAACCAGACGCCTCCGCGCCCTGCGAGCGCTTCGGGCTTCGGCAGCTCGTTCCAGCCCAGGGTGCCGGAGAAGAACGTACGCGCCGCTTCCTCGCATCCCGCCGGCGCGGCCAATTGAATATGGTCGATGCCCTCGAAAACGAATGTCATGTCGGGTCACCCCTTCGTTTCATTTGGTGAAACTGTGTTTCATAAAGTATACCACAATTTTTCCCGATGCAACATCACTGGCGGCACAATCGCCTGCCCGCATCCCGCGTTCCCCCGACAAACCGCCGCCCCCGGCACCTCCGCAGAAACGAACTGCTCAACATTTGATCCCATTTCGCTTAACTGCTCAAATTTTGACACGATCGCGCGCCCGCATCCCGCGTTCCCCCGACAAACCGCCGCCCCCGGCACCTCCGCAGAAACGAACTGCTCAACATTTGATCCCATTTCGCTTAACTGCTCAAATTTTGACACGATCGACCGCCCGCACTTCGCGTTTCCCCGCCACAACGCCGCCCCCGGCACCTCCGCAGAGACAAACTGCTCAAAATTTGAGCTCATTTCGCCCAACTGCTCAAATTATGACACGATCGACCGCCCGCACTTCGTGTTTCCCCGCCACAACGCCGCACCCGGCACCTCCGCAGAGACAAACTGCTCAAAATTTGATCCCATTTCGCTTAACTGCTCAAATTTTGACACGATCGTCCGCCCGCACTTCGCGTTTCCCCGCCACAACGCCGCCCCCGGCACCTCCGCAGAGACAAACTGCTCAAAATTTGAGCTCATTTCGCCCAACTGCTCAAATTTTGACACGATCGTCCGTCTCCGTCCTATGTTGCTCTGCCATCCGCCGCAGACGAGAAAAATATAAGCTCAAATTTTGAGCTTATTTCGACCAATAACTCAAAATTTGACACTATCGCCCGCACACGGACTCCGTTCCTCCCGCCACACCGCCGCCCGCCCGCCACCATCCTCGAACATAAGCTCAATTCTGAGCTTATTCCGACGAATAAGCGCATATTTGACACTATCGCCCGCACACGGACTTCGTTCCTCCCGCCATACCGCCGCCCGCGCCGCCACCAGCACGAAAATAAGCTCAAGCCTGAGCTTATTGCCGCGAATAAGCGCATATTTGACACTAAGCACGGCACTTCCATAACGCAGAAAACCCGCTCGGCCACGACACTGCCGAGCGGGTTCCCCCTCGAAACAACCTACCGCACCTTCCACTTCTCGATCTTCAGCGCCTCGAATTGGCTTCGCAGCGGCGCACCGCCGCCCTTCACCCTCGCGTACGCGCCGCTCGAGAGCAGCTCCCGCGCCTTGACGTTGTCCCGGAGCGCCAGCTCCAGCAGATGAATCAAGCTCTGCCGGATTTTCCGGTCGAACACCGGGCACATCAGCTCGATCCGGCGCGTCAAGTTGCGAGTCATCCAATCCGCGCTGGCGATGTACACCTCGGGGTCGCCCCCGTTTTCGAAATAAAACACCCGCGAATGCTCGAGGAACCGGTCCACGATCGAGATGACGCGCACGTTCTGCGACAGCCCCGGCACGCCGGGACGCAAGCTGCAGACGCCGCGCACGATCAGCTCGATCTTCACGCCCGCTTGGCTCGCCTCGTATAAGACGTCGATGATCTCCTGATGCGAAAGCGAATTGATCTTCGCCACGATGCGCGCCGGCTTCCCCGCCCGCGCGTTGTCCGCTTCGCGGCGAATGAGCCGGAACAGCTGATCGCGCAGCCCGTTCGGCGCCACGCTGAGCGCCTTCCAATCCCGCGGCGCCGAGTAGCCGGTCATCTCGTTGAACAACGCCGACGCGTCCTCGCCGATCACGGGATGCGACGTAAACAAACCGACGTCCGTGTACAGCTTCGCGGTCGCGTCGTTATAGTTGCCGGTGCCGACATGGACGTACCGGCGCAAGCCGCTCGACTCTTGCCGGACGACGAGCAGCAGCTTCGCGTGCGTCTTCAGCCCGACGAGGCCGTAGACGACGTGACAGCCCGACTGCTCCAGCCGGCGCGCCCACGCGATGTTGCGTTCCTCGTCGAACCGCGCCTTCAGCTCGACGACGACCGTCACCTGCTTCCCCGCCTCGGCCGCCTGCTGCAGCGACTGCACGAGCAGCGAGTTGCCGCTCACCCGGTACAACGTCATCTTGATCGCCAGCACCTTCGGATCGTGCGCCGCCTGCGTGACGAAGTCGGTGACCGCGTCGAACGACTCGTACGGGTGATGCACGAGCACGTCCTGCTTGGTGAACGCCGCGAACAGATCGCCGCCCGCCTTGCCCTCCTCGTCGACGAGCTCCTTCGGATAGACGGGCTTCACCGGCGGATACCGGAGCGCGTCGTACCCCGGCAGCGTCGCCGCGAACTTCATCAGGAACGTCAGGTCGAGCGGACCGTCGTACACGAAGACGTGATCGTCGACTTCGAATTCCTCCTGCAGCATCTCGAGCGCGTACGGGTGCATGCCTTTCTCGATTTCGAGACGGACGGGCGAACCCCAACGACGTTTGCGGAGCTCCTTTTCGATTTCTTCGAGCAAGTCCTCCGCGCCTTCCTCGTTGAGCGTCATATCCGCGTTGCGCGTCAGACGGAACGAGTGGACGGCGATCGGCACGTATCCCGTAAACAACGAATGAATATGCCGCTTGATGATCGTCTCCATGAGGATGAATTCGAGCTTCTTGCTGTTTTGCCGACGGGGCAGCTGCACCGTCCGCTGCAAAATCGAAGGCACTTGCACGATCGCGAAATACGGTTCCTCGTCGATGTCGCCGTCGCGTCGCAGCACGACCGCGAGGTACACGCCGAGCGTATGCACCAACGGGAACGGACGGCTCTGATCGACCGCCATCGGCGTCAATACCGGGAACACGATGTCGTGGTAGAATCGGTCCATCGCCGCGCGCTGCGTCGCGTTCAGGTCGTCGTACTCCGAGACGCAGCAGATGCCTTCCTTCGCGAGCAGCCGCATAAGCTCCCGATACGTTTTGTATTGATCGTGCACAAGCTCGCCCGTGCGCTTCATGATACGCTTGACGAGGCCGGAAGGCGTATAGCCGGAGAAATCCTTCTTCTGATAACCCGCCTTGATCTGATCGATCATGCCCGCGACCCGCACGCTCATGAATTCGTCGAAATTCGACGAGACGATCGACAGAAATTTCACCCGCTCCAGCAGCGGCGTATCCGGGTCCTGCGCTTCCTCCAGCACCCTCCGATTGAATTGCAGCCAGCTCAAGTCGCGATTGACGTAGCGATTGCTTACATCCCTAGCCGCATGGTCTTTCTTGGTCACGCCGTACCACCCTCCGCGCCGAATCCTGTTCACCTTCATCGTACCGCTTCTCCCGACTCCAATCATGTTAAGGTTTTGTAAAGACGCGAATTTATCGGAAGAATCGCAGCTCGCCCCGGTCGATCTTCCGTTTGATGAACTTCAAGAGCGCTCCTTTGAAAAAGAACCTCGTCCCCGGAAACACCAGTACGATCCCGAGCGCATCGCTCAGGAACCCGGGGGTCAGCATCAACAAACCGCCGGCGAAAATGCAAATGCCGTCCAGAATCGACGACGTCGGAACGATGCCGCGCGACATTTCCATTCTCGCGTATTCGAGCACGCGGCGGCCTTCGCGCTTCGCGAGATACGCCCCGGCGAAGCCCATGACCACGATCAAAGCGAACGTCTGCCAGCCGCCGATCAGCCGCCCCGTCTCGAGCAAAATCCAAATCTCGAGCGCGGGAACGAGCACCATCAGGAGCACCAACCATCGGAACATCGATTATTCCCTCCTCTCGGCGGCTTGGGACAACGCCTCGTAGATGTCGGGGGCCGCCTTGGACAAGCGCACCGGCTTCCACTCGCGGTCGACCCACACATGCGTGGACGTGCCGGCGACAAGGAGTCGATCCGGTTCGTCCGCGCGCGCGATTTCGTATTCGAACGACAGGCGCACCGGCCCCAGCTCCTTGATTCTGCACCGGACGACGACCTCGTCGTCGTAGCGGGCCGGGTGCTTATACTGAATCGTAATGTCGACGACCGGCAGCAGCAGCCCCCGCTCTTCGATCGCGCGGTATGCGAAGCCGTGCGCCCGCGTCCAGTCGGTGCGCGCGATCTCGAACCATGTTAAGTAATTGCCGTGATAGACGACGCCCATCGCGTCCGTCTCCTGATATCGCACCCGGACCGTTACCTCATGCCAGGACATGCTCCGCTCCCCTCTCCTTCGCCGACGACGACAAGGGCGGCGCCGGACGGCGCCGCCCGAGCAGCGTGCTTGTAAGTCGGTATATATTTAGAGATCAGACTGAACTTGCTTCGTTCGCCCCTACTCCCTGATCTCGGAAGAAAACCTTCCGCTTAACGACGTACCCGCTTCCTCGCCATTGCTTCGATAGGGGTTATTCTTATAATACGTTCGACTTGCCGGAATAAATGACTCCGAGTTCCGCGTATACGGACACTTCCGCGCCTTCCTGCAAGAGGTTCGTCGCGTCTTTCACGCCGACGATGACCGGCATGCCGAGGCTGAGCGCCACGACGGCCGCATGCGACGTAATGCCGCCGGATTCCGTAATGATCGCGGACGCGCGTTCGAACGCCGGCACATAGTCCTTATCGGTCGAGATCGTCACGAGAATGTCGCCCGCTTGCGTCTTCTCGAGCGCTTCCTTCGCGCTCCGCGCGACGACGACCTTGCCGCTAGCGCTCTGCGTGCCGATGCCTTGGCCCTTGGCGATCATCTGGCCGATCTGATGGATCTTGATCAGGTTCGTCGCGCCCGATCGGCCGACCGGCACGCCCGCCGTAATGACGACGAGATCGCCGTGGTGGACCAGACCGCTGCGCTGCGCCGCCGAGACGGACATATCGAACAGCTCGTCCGTATTCGCGGCTTCCTCGCCCTTCACCGGGAACACGCCGAACACGAGGTTGAGACGGCGCATGACGGACTCGTCCGGCGTGACCGCGATGATCGGCGCCTTCGGACGGTACTTCGATACCATGCGCGCCGTGTAGCCCGACTCCGTCGGCGTAATGATCGCCTTCGCGTCGAGGTCGAGCGCCGAGTTGGCGACCGCCTGCGAGATCGCTTCCGTCACGCTCGTCTGCTGCGCGTTCGCTTGGCGAAGGAAAATTTCGCGGTATTCGAGCGCGGATTCCGCCCGCTCGGCGATGCGCGCCATCGTCTGGACCGACTCGACCGGGTACTTGCCCGCCGCCGTCTCGCCGGACAGCATCGTCGCGTCCGTGCCGTCGAAGATCGCGTTCGCCACGTCGCTGGCTTCCGCGCGCGTCGGGCGCGGCATGCGCTGCATCGAATCGAGCATCTGCGTCGCCGTAATGACCGGCTTGCCGGCGCGGTTGCACATCTCGATCATCCGCTTCTGCACGAGCGGCACTTCTTCCGCCGGAATTTCTACGCCGAGGTCGCCGCGAGCGACCATCAAGCCGTCGGACACCTCGAGAATTTCGGCGAGATTGTCCACGCCTTCTTGATTTTCGATCTTGGAGATGATCTGGATATGCTGCGCGTTATGCTCTTCGAGAATGGCGCGAATTTCCATGACGTCGCTCGCCTTGCGGACGAACGAAGCCGCGATGAAGTCGATGCCTTGCTGAATGCCGAAGCGGATGTCCGCCGCGTCCTTCTCCGTAATGCCCGGCAGGTTGATGCGCACGCCCGGCACGTTGACGCCCTTGCGGCTCTTGATCGGACCGTTGTTCACGATGCGGCAGACGATATCCGTGCCCTTGATCTCCTCGACGCGCAGCCCGATGAGGCCGTCGTCGATCAGGATCGTCGAGCCGACGTGCACGTCTTGCGGCAGCTGGTTGTAGCTGACCGGCACGCGGTTGCGATCGCCTAAAATCTCTTCGGTCGTCAGCGTAATCGTCTCGCCTTGCACGAGCTCGATCGGCTCTTCCTTCAGCTTGCCGAGGCGGATTTCCGGCCCCTTCGTATCGAGAAGGATGGAAACCGTCTTGCCGAGCTCCTCGCGAACCTTCTTAATGTTCGTGATGCGTCCGCCGTGCTCTTCGAAATCTCCGTGCGAAAAGTTCAGCCGAGCGACGTTCATGCCGGCGAGCACCAGCTTCTTCAGGTTTTCCGGCGATTCCGATGCGGGGCCGATCGTACATACGATTTTTGTCTTGCGCATGGTTTTTGCTCCTCCCTATTTACCAACACATTACTGCTTTTATCTACAACGTCGGAAGGGTTGTCCCCTCCGGCGAATCGAACGTTCGTATACTCATAAGAATTCTAAACGCACAAAGAACGCCGGGATGTGAGCTTCGTCACGCCGGCGATCCTTTGCTGCAGGTCAACGCGGGATATAAGTAAACTTTCCAATTTTCCGGAATTTATGATATCGATCCTCGCGCAGCTGCTCCGGCGTCATCTTCATCAGCTCCTGAAGATGCGTCCATACGGCTTCCTTGATGCTAGCCGCCTGTTCGGCCACGTCGCGGTGCGCGCCGCCCTTCGGCTCGGGCACGACCGTCTCGACGATCTCGAGCTCGAGCATATCCTTCGCCGTGATGCGCATCGCTTCCGCGGCTTGGTCCGCCTTGGAGGCGTCCTTCCACAGAATCGAGGCCGCGGCGTTCGGAGAACTGACGGAATAGATGGCGTTCTCGAGCATGAGCACGCGGTTGCCCACGCCGAGCGCGAGCGCGCCGCCGCTGCCGCCTTCCCCGATGACGACGCAGACGATCGGCACGCCGAACCTCGCCATCTCCATCAAGTTGCGCGCGATCGCTTCCGACTGATTGCGTTCCTCGGCGGCGCCGCCCGGGTACGCCCCCGGCGTGTCGATGAACGTAACGATCGGCCGGCCGAACTTGTCCGCCTGCCGCATGAGCCGCAGCGCCTTGCGGAACCCTTCCGGGTGCGGCATGCCGAAGTGGCGCGCGATATTGTCCTTCGTGTCCTTGCCCTTCTGATGCCCGACGACCGTCACCGGCACGCCGTTCAGCTTCGCGATGCCGCCGATGATCGCCAGATCGTCGGCATACATCCGATCGCCATGAAACTCGATGAAATCCGTGAACATATGCTGGACGTAATCGACCGTCGTCGGTCGCAGCGCGTGCCGCGCCAGCTGCATCCGCTGCGCCGGCTTCATGTCCGCGTACAGCTCTTGCTCGAGCCTTGCGTAACGCTCCTCGAGTCTGGCGATTTCGTCGGCGAAGTCGATCCCGCGTTCGGCGCTGAACGCCTTCAGCTCGTCGATCTTCTGGCGAAGCTCCACCAAAGGTTTCTCGAAATTCATCTCACCCGGCATCGGACGTACCTCCCCTCACCGCGTGCAAGTCGAGCAGTTGGATTAATGTTTGGCGCATGTCCTTCCGGTGCACGACCTTGTCGATCTGGCCGTGAGCCAAGTCGAACTCCGCCGTCTGGAAGTTTTCCGGCAGCTTCTGGCGGATCGTCTGTTCGATGACGATGCGGCCGGTAAAGCCGACGATCGCGCCCGGCTCCGCGAGAATGACGTCGCCGAGCATCGCGAAGCTCGCCGAGACGCCGCCGAGCGTCGGGTCGGTGAACACCGACACGAACAAGCCGCCTTGCTCGCTGTGCTTCTCGAGCGCCGCGGACGTCTTCGCCATCTGCATGAGACTTAAGATGCTCTCTTGCATTCTAGCTCCGCCCGACGTGGAGAAGATGATCAGCGGGTAGTTTTTCTGGGTAGCCTTCTCGATCGCTCTCGTGATCTTCTCGCCTACGACCGATCCCATGCTGCCGCTGAAGAAATCGAAGCTCATGACCGCAAGCACGACGGGAAATCCGCCGATCGTCCCTTCCCCGGTCACGACGGCGTCCAACAGTCCGCTCTTCTCCTGCTGCTGCTGCAGCTTCTTCGCATAACCCGGGAACTCTAGCGGATCTTCCGAAATCATGTCGGAGTCGTACTCAAAAAGACGGCCCTCATCCATCGTCAGCTCGACGCGCTCGTAGGCGTTCAGCTTCTGGTGATGCCCGCAGGAGGCGCATACCTTAAGGTTCTTTTCGACCTCTTTGCTGAATTGAATGTGGCCGCATTTCGGACATTTATTCATTAATCCTTCAGGGATCTCATGTTTGGCATTCGGAGAGGGAATCGTGGCGTATTTCCGTTTATGCGAAAACCAGTCTCTTACGTTCACAAGCACACCTCACAGAAGCGAAATTCGTTGCATGCGGCAAGCCCGCAATTACATATGAAGAATGGTCGTCAGCACTTCCTGAACGTCGCCCACTTCGCCTTCGGGGACCAAAATCTCGAACTGCTGCTTCGTCAAGTTGATCGGTCGGACTTGTACCAGAAACCCTTCGTCCGTCAGCTTCTGTCGGATCCGTTCCGCGATTTTTGCCGTGGGAGCGATATAGATGACCGTCCACATGGTGGCAACCTCCTGACGCGTATTAAAGCCTGTACCAAAATCGGGCGCGTTCCGCCCGTATGAAGGTAAATGATAGCATAAGCAATGAGAACATCATAGCATAACCGTTGAATTTCGGGCAAGGAAGCGACCTTCCGTCGCGGGAAGGCCATCGTACGGCCGATGCAAAGAAGGCGGCTTCGGCCGCTGCGAGCTCAGGCTCGGCATGTCCGCGTCAGGCATGTCCGTTAACCATTGTATGCCGTTCGAACGCCGATATGTCTCTGCGCGAATGCAGCGAATTCCGTCGCCTGCGGAACTGCAGTTATTTAGCGCGCTTCCCGCCCGAAACCCTTAGATTGCCTGCACACTTCCCTTTCTACCGCGAAAAGGCGCCTTCTGCCGACCGAATACCTGCATTTTTCGCATCTCGTCAGCAGCGTCAATCCTTCCAGAAAACGCGAACAGAGGGTCGCCCGGCCGCGAACGGCGGCCGGGAACCCTCTACGCGCATTTTCCTTACTCGTCGGCAGCAAGGAGCTTGCGAATCTCCTCGATCTCGACGCCGAGATGAATGTTGTTCATCGTCCGGAGCGAGCCCGAGACGATGCCCGCGATACGCCCCTCTTCATCCACGATCGGACCGCCGGACATGCCGCTCGCGATCGCGGCGGAGACGAGCAGCCGATCGCGGCCGTTGATTTCCGCGGCGGGATTGTTGACGATCCCTTCCGTGATGATCGGCGTTTCCTTCAGCGGGTAGCCGATCGCGAACGCCTTCGCCCCGAACGCCATCGGGTCCGCGCGAAGCTCCATCGCCGGATACGCGCTTTTGCGCTTCGGAAGCGCCAGCACTGCGGCGTCCTTGCTCTCGTCGTATGCGACGACGGTCACCGGAGAGACGCTCGTCCCGTCCGGAAATACCGCCTCAAGCCGGTCCGCCCCCTTCACGACGTGATAGGCGGTGGCCGCCGCGCCTCCGGCGGATAGGACCACCCCCGTCCCGGTCGTGCGGACGCCTCCGTCCGCGTTCAGCGCCCGCAAGTAAAACACGGCGGCCCCGGAACGGCGGTAGACGCTCTCCGCATCGTACGTCAGAGGGGCGTCCGCCTCCGCGCCGGCGGTCCAATGGAGCGCGATCCCGGTAATCAACGCCAGGAACGCGCATATCGTCAGCAGTTGCTTCTTCACGGAGTCCCCTCCTTGAGTTGTCGACCTATACGAATGTTACTTCGAAGCCGCCATGATGTCGGCGTAAGCCCAGTGGTTCGGCGGCAGATCTCCGTAGGAGGTCGTCGCGCCCTCTCCCTTCGCGCGGATGCCCGCGATTCGGTTAATGAGCACGACCGCTTCCGCCCGGGAGATGCTGGCCTCCGGCTTGAACGTGCCGTCCGGGAAGCCTTTCACGTAGCCCGCCTTCGTAAAGGCGTTCACGTACTTTTCGGACCAATGTCCCCGAATGTCGCTCAACTTCGTCTCGCCGGCCTCATCGATCGTAAGCTTCAGCAGTCTCGACAGGACGACGATGAACTCCGCCCGCGTCATGCCGCGTTCGCCTCCGAACGTCCCGTTCGGATATCCTTCGATGATGCCGGCCGAGGCGAAGAACGCGACCAGCGCTTCGTCGCCTTGGTGCACGTCGTCGAACAGGCTGCCGACGCTCACGTCTTCCATGTCGAGCAGCGGCGCGAGCACGTTCACGAGCTCGTACCGGCTGATCGCTTGATCCGGCTTGAATTCGCCGGTGGCGTAGCCGCCGATGTATTTCACATTTTCGACATCGGCCTTCAGCTCGTACTTCGCCGGCACCGGATCGTAATGATACGTGACGACCTCGTCGCTCTTGTCCGTGATGACCTTGATCGTCATCTTGCCGGTAATGATCAGCTCGCCCGCGTAGCGCGGGCTGTTCATCGTCGGCGTGCTGCCGTCGGTCGTGTAATAGATGATTTGTCCCGGAGGCGCCGTCAGCGTCAGCTTGCTGTTCTTCGGCACGGCGGCCGGCTCGCCCGCCGGCACCGTCGTCGAGCCGATGCTCGCTCCGACCGTCGGTTCCTTCGGAGTCGGCGGAATAAAGCCGCCTCCGCCGAAGCCGCCTCCCCCGGCGACTTGCTTCGCGAACGTCTGGGACAAGACGGCGCTGTCTTCCTTGCCGTCCGCGACCGCGATCGCCTTCAGCGTCTTCGTTTCGGTCAGGACGATCGGCGCCGCGTACGGCGTCGAATGCTCGTCCGGGGTACTGCCGTCCAACGTATAATAGATGATTCCCGTCGGTTCCGTCGTACGCAGCGTCACCGTCGCCTGGGTCGCGAACGTCTTCTCGCCGCTCTCGACCGTCGGCGCCGCCGCGACCGCGTCGTACTTCAGGACCGGAGCGTTCAATGCTGCGACGCGGGTTTCCCCGTTCATCGCCGCGGTCAACCGCGCGATGCCCGTCGTTAATAGCGTGCCGATGCGCTTGCCGGACGCGTTCCGAATGTTCGCTGTTCCGGCGTCGGCCGTCCAAGCGACGGAGGCGCCGCCCCCGAGCTCGAATTCGCCGCGGACCGCATGCGCCGCGTCCTTGTCCGCGAAGACGATCGCTGCGGCGCTTACCTTCGAGGCCGCGGTCCCGCCGAACGTCTTCAGCTGCGGATAAGAGCCTTGCGCAGCCTGCCAGAAGGCGCCGTCGAAGCCTTGCGGCAGCGTCGCCGAGGCGAGCTCGCGCGCGAGCAGACCTCTCGCGCCGGCTGCTCCGCCGCCGCGGACGCGGGAGCCGTCCGTCAGGAAGTACGCCGTATCGTTCTTCAGCATTTGCCGGTTGAACGCGGCGTCCGCGATGACGGCGCCTGCGTTCTTCTCCCCGGCGATGCCGCCGAACGACGTGACGCCCGTCGCCAGCTTGCCGTTCGCGCCGGCGACGACCGTCCCTGCGCCGTACGCCTGGCGAATCCCGCCGTCCGACGCGCGTCCGGCGATGCCGCCGGCCCATGCCTTGGCCGTACCGGACGCCTGCACGGCGCCCGTCGCGTACGCGTACCGAATGTCGCCGCGGTTCACGCCTGCGACGCCCCCTGCGGACGCCTCGTTCGCGACGACGGCGACGTCCGCGAACGAGAACGATTCGGCGATCTCCCCGCCGCTCTCGTTCGCGCCCGCGATGCCGCCCGCGGCGATCGCCGCGGCGGCGTCGTTCCCGCCGACGCCGCCGCGGGCGAACGACTTCTCGATGCGGCCCTCGTTCGCGCCGGCGATGCCGCCGACGTTGCCCGCGCCGCCGATCGAAGCGTTCGCCGAGACGCCGCTGACGACCGCGCCGTATCGGTTGACGCCGACCGCCGCGCCGACGTTCGCGCCGCCCGCGAAGCTTCCCTGCAGCTCGACGTTCGATATCGTGCCGCGGTTTTCCGCAATGAAGCCGTTCGCCGCCGCCGGGGCCGCGACGCTCCGGATGCCCGTTACTTTATAACCCTGGCCGTCGAACGTTCCCGTCCACGCGTCGAACGGAATCCAAGCGATACCCGTCATGTCGATGTCCGCGCCGAGCGTAACGGCGGCGATCCCCGGCCGCGCGGCCGCGGTACGATCGAACAAGCGGTAATACGCCAAGCCCGTGTCCGCGTTGTGCAGCTTAACGGCCGCGGCCATCTGCTGCCCGGTCCTAACGACGAGCTCGCTTTCGTCGTACAAGCTGAAGATCGAAGAGTCCGGCTCCAAGTTCCAACCTGCGAACGCCGCGTACGCGCCGGACGCGTCCCCGGCCGTCGCCTGCGCGGTCCCGAGATTATGGCCCGCCGCGCCAGCATCGGCGACGAGATACGACGAGAGCGTAACGTTCCCGTCTCGGAAGTTGTATCCGACGAAGCCGCCGCGATACGCGTTCGCGCCCGATACCGTCGTCGTCAACGCCTGCACGTTCGCGAACGATTCGATAATCGCGCCGTCGTTGAAGCCGACGAAACCGCCCGCGTAGGAACGCGTCGCATGGTTGACGCCCTTCGTGACGACTTGCGCCGGCGCCGCGAACGCGCGTCGGATCGTCGCCCCGCGTTCGATCTCTCCGGCGAAGCCGCCGCTTCTCGTGTCGTACCCCGTGTTCGACACGGACCCCGTCGCATACGCATCTTCGATATCATAGCGATCTACGGAGCCGGCGAAGCCGCCGACGATGGAGCCCGTAATGCCGCTGACGTTCAATTCCCCGGTCGCGTATGCCCGGCGCACGGCGCCGGAAGCGCCCGTGGCGTCGCCCATCATGCCGGCGAAGCCGCCGACGTAGATCGTATTGTCCTGATTATTGTCGGCGAGCGCGATGTCGCGCTTCGCGTACGAGTCCATGAACGCCGTATGATCCGCCCTGCCGACGAAGCCGCCGACATGCGCGGCCGGCGTCAAGCCTGGCTTCGTAACGGCCGCTCCTACGACGATCGGCGAGCCGATCGTATGCGCATAGTGCATCTCGCCCCCGGCCGCTTGCCCGGCGACGCCGCCGACGCGATACACGCGGCTGTCGCTCGCATCGACCGGCGTCGTCGCCGTCGAACGGACGACGATGCCGTCCGCATACCCTGCGAGGCCGCCGACCGCGGCGATCTTCGCGCCTTCGACGGTCAGTGCGGACGAAGCTTCGACGTGATACATCGATGCGTTCTCGAGTCGTCCGATCGCGCCGCCGACGTACAAGTCGCCGCCGTGATCGACGCCGGTCGCCCGGATGCCCGTCGTATGCGCCTTCGCCTCGTAGAGACCGGGATAAAACGGTAGGATTCGACCGAAGTCGAACCGCGCGTCCCGATTGGTCGCGCGAACGATGCCGGCGATGCCGCCGACCGAGCTGACGCCGGTCTTCGTCGTCGCGGCGATGTCGGTCGACGCATCCGTCCGGAATAGGATCGAATCCAACGCTTCGCCGACGATGCCGCCGGCGACGACGCGTTCCGCCGCGACGTCGATCGTCGCGCGGAACGTCGCGTCTTGAAGCGCGACGCTCGTCATCGTGCCGGCGATGCCGCCGACCGTCGCCTGCGCGCCGTTCGGCTGCGCCGCGAAGCGAACGCCCGCGACGCCGACGCGCTCGAGATCGTACGCGTCGACGCCTTGACCGGTCTTCGCGCCGATAAGGCCGCCGATCGTGCCGTTGCCGATCAAGTGCGGTCCTGCGACGGAGGAGGACACCGTAACGTCGCGCAGGACGTTGCCCGCAAGCGACTCGCCGGCGAACGCGCCGAGCGTCGAGCCCGCGCCCGTCGTTTGCAGCGTGCCGCCTTCGAAGACGACCGTTCCCCGTTCGACGACGCCGGATACGTATCGTCCGACGTAGCCGCCGACGACGTTGTTCGCGCCCGTCGCGGAGATCGCGTAGGTCGGAACGATCTCGATCGCGAAGTCCCGGAGGTCGCCGCTTTGCTTACCGATGACGCCCCCGACCGTCGCGTCTGCGTACGAGCTGCCGACGCTGCCGCCGGACGAGATCAACGCGAACTGACCCGGCTCCAGCGCGCCCGAATTGTCGCCGATCGCGCCGCCGACGATCGCCCCGTCGCGGGACGCTTCGATCCGCGTGCCTTCGGCCATCCGCAGCGTCAAGTTCTTCATCGTCTTCGCATTGACGCCGATGAGTCCCCCGACGGTGCCGCCCGCGACCTTCGCTTCGTTCAATAGCTTCACTTCGACGTTCGCGACTTCGCCCTTATTAAGAGCTGCGACGGCGCCCGTCGCTTGCTCCCCGACGACGGAGAGCGGCTCGAGGACGATATCCTTCACGAGCCCTTCCTCGCCGATCACCCCGAACAAGCCGGAAAACGCCTGCCCCGGAACGACCGTCAATCCGTCGATCAAATGCCCGTTCCCTTCGAACGTGCCTTCGAAGGCGTTCGCCTCGGCGTTGCCGATCGCGATCCATTGATTCGATTGAATATGGATCGGGTTCGCTACGCGAATCGTGCGACCTTCGAAGTCGAACTTCTCGACGCCCGGGAACGTGCCGTTGACGATCGCGGCGAGTCCCGCCAGCTCCGCTTCGGTTTTGATCTCGAAGAAGATCGAGCCCGGATCGCGCATGTACCAGTTGATGTTCGCGTTGACGTCGTTGCCGACGCCGCCGCCGGAATTGGCCGTCCGAATCAACTCGGGGTATTTGTAGACGGCGTTCAGCGAGCCGTATCGCCACGTGTTTTCGAAATCCCACCCGGAGAGGCCCGGGAAGAAGGTTCGATCCTGCAACGCCTCGTCAAGGATCGTGGCGAGGCGCGCGTGCACGTTCAGCCAGCGGTGGTCGCCCTCCGCGAAGTCGGGCAGATCCTTATTGATGAACTTCGCTTCGTCCTTCAGATAAAAAGCTTTCGACAGAAGCTCCTTGCTCGCATTGTCGTACCGTCCCGCGAAACCGCCCGCGAACGACGTCGCATGCGAAGCCGTCGCTTGACCCGCGGAATACGCGGTGGAGACGAATCCGTTCGCGATGCGCCCGAGGAACCCGCCGACGTAAGAACGTTCTCCCGCGGCGGCGACGGCGCCCCCGGCGTACGAATTCGAGATCGTTCCGGACGCTTGATCGCCGACCAGACCGCCGACGTTCGTGAACGCGCCTTGCGCCGTCACCTTCGAATTCGAATACGACTTGTCGATCGCGCCGGTATTTCGGCCGACCAGACCGCCCAAGAATACGGCATTGCCGTTCGCGCCGACGGCGCGCCCGACGACGTCGATATCGACGTAGGAAGCCAAGACCTTGCCTTGGTTGGCGCCGACCAGACCGCCGCCCAGGGTGCCCGTCCCCTCGATCGTCAGGTTTGCGTTAGAGTACGTATAGTATAACGTGCCGCTTGCCGCGTTGACGCCGGCAAGCCCGCCGACGGTGCCGTTGCCGCCTTTGGAGATGACCGAAATTTTATCCGGAATGCTGTTGTTCGCGATAAGACTCCGGTTTTCCCCGACCATACCGCCGGTGACGGCGGCAGGCGACAGCGCTTCTACCCTGCCGACGATCCGGTTGTTTTGCAGCGTGCTGACCGCCGTCGCCGGCGCGAGAATCGGATCGCTCGCCTGTTTATCGTTCAGGCCGATCATGCCGCCGATCGTCGCCGGCGTCGCCGACGCGTTCGCTTTCACATACAAGTCGGCCGCATAGTTGTTGACGAGGAACGCTTCGCCGGAGCTCAGGTTGTACCCGGCGATGCCCCCCGCGATCGCGTTCGTCCCGTTCAAGATGACGTTCGACTTGCTCGACGTGATTCGAGCGATTTTCGTCTCCCGGTTATGTCCGACGACGCCGCCCGCTTCGACGGCGTTCGCCGCCGGCGTCGACGACAAGAACAAATGCAAGACGTTCGTCTCGCCGCCGCCTTCGATCGCGCTGTTCTCGGCGCGGCCGGCGATGCCGCCCGCGGCGGTTTGCGGCGACTGTACCCCGATCATCGCGTAGTCGCTGGACGTCACCGTCGTCACGACCGGACGGACGATGTCCGTCGCCGACGCGAAGCCGACGATGCCGCCGACCTTCGCGTTCGCCGCCCCGGCCAGGGCCGTCAAGATCGGGTCGAACGAAGCGTTCGACGCGACGTCCGTAATCGAGGCGCGCGCGCCTCCGTTCGCCTCGGAACGGCCTACGGCGCCGCCGAGCTCGCTTCCCGCGCCGGATGCGCTCAAGACGACGTTCCGCGCTTCGCTGTCGCGCAAGGCGCCGACGTTGCGTCCCGCGACGCCGCCGATCTTCGCGTTCGCGCCCGTCGCGGCGATCGTCGAATCCGACGCGAGACCTCGCTGCGTCGATCCGGACACCTCGCCGTACAAGCCGCCGACCATGACGCCTTCGGCGGTCGCTTGGAACGCGCTGTCGCTCACCGTCACGTCCGGCGTCGCGCCGGCGACCGTGCCGACGGCGGCCGTCTGCGCGCCGGCGAGACCGCCGACCTTCGCGCCGGCCGACTCCGCGTAGAACGCGCCGTTCGTCACGGCGACGTAGACGCCGGAAGACGCGTTGGTCCCGATCGCGCCGCCGGCGACCGCTTGCGCGGCCCGCGCGCGAAGAACGATGTCGCGGACGGTAATCGGAACGCCGACCTCGCCGATGCTCGCGTCCGCCGTCAACGCGCCGGCGAGACCCCCGAGCGCGTACCCGGTCCGATCGGCCGCGTTGGCGAGCTGGATGTTCGTCACGGCGCTCGCCGTCAAGGCGAAGACGCCCTCGTTCGCGCCGACGATGCCGCCCGCCGTGAAGCGGTCGACGCCGCCCGCCGCCAGCGTCACGGATTCGTCCTCTTCCGAGCCGACGACGCCGGCGACGCCGACCGCCGCGCCGCGGATCGCGCCTTGCGCCTTGCCCGCGACGCCGCCGGCGAAGCCGTCGACCGTCCGCGACGTCAGCGACGCATACGCCACATTCGCCGTATCGACGACGCCGTCGCCCATCAGTCGCCCGACGACGCCGCCGACAGTGCCGTCGGCGGACAACGACGCGAACGTATCGGCCGTATTCCCTACGGCGGACCTGGCGATCGTGCCGCCGACCGACGTACCCGCGATGCCGCCGGCATAGCTGTGCGCGCCGCCGCCCGTCGACGTCAGCGTTCCCGAGAAGGAGGCGTCGTTCACGGCCGCGTTCGCCGCGTAGCCGACGATCCCGCCGACGCTCGCCGGCGTCTCCGCCGTCGCGCCCGTCGCGGCGACCGTAATCGCGGACGCGAACGACGCGCCGTCGATCGTCTTATCGATCGCATCCGGCGCCAACGCGCCGATGAAGCCGCCCGTGTACGCCTTGCCGATGCCCGTCACGTTCAACGCGCCCGCGCTGTAGACGTTATTGCTCGGCGTGCCGTTCGTGCGCGCATACGCGACGTTGCCCGCCACGCCGCCGGTGTAGAGGCCCACCCCGCCGGTCACCGTCACGGTTCCCTCGTTGCCGTAAGCCGACGGCGACTCGTTGTCCAAGAACACCCGATCCGAGGAAGAACCGATCAAGCCGCCGGTATACGCTTCTTCCGGCTTCCCGGCATGCATGCCGCCGGATACCGCGATCGGCCCTGTGTTTTTCGCTTCTCCCGCGAAGGTAACCGAGGCCGCCGCCCCGCCGATCAACCCGCCGGTATGAACCTCGCGGCTGCCCGTCGCCGTAATGGCCGTGCCGTTCGTATACGATCCATCCCAAACGAATGGGGTTTCGATATACCCCACCAGGCCGCCGGTATATACGTTGACGCCGCCGTTGTTCGTCACCGCCGCCGCGTTGGCGAAGCCGGCGGCGAGCCGGTGTTCCTTAGCGATCGCGCCGATCAAGCCCCCGGCGTAGGAGCCTTCGGCCATCGGCGCTTCGATCGCAACCGGACCCGCGTTCGTCGTATTGGTCGAAAGCGTAAGATCTCCGTTCACATAACCGATCGCTCCGCCGGCATAATTAATCCGGGCGGCCGACACCGTAACGGCGCCGGAGTTCGAGATCGGCGTCGCGTCGCCGTCCATTGCGATCGAACCGAAGACGTAGCCCGCTATGCCGCCGGCGTACGCGAGGCTCGCCGCGTCGCCGGACGCCGATACGGCGCCGTTGTTCGCGACTTTCTTGATCTGAAGCCCCCGCGGCGACTCGCTATACCCCGCGATGCCGCCGACATGGACGACCCCGCCCGAGGTCGCCGACGCCGAAATCGCGCCGAAGTTGTTCGAGTTGGAGATCGACCCTTCGCCCTTCCCTACGATGCCGCCGACGTAAGCGGGATGACCGCCGGTCGTAACGGTCGTCGGGATCGAGCTCGTGATGTCGTAAACCGTGCTAATGCCGTTCATATAAGCGACGGCCGCGCCGGCGTACACCGCTTGCGCGACGCTGGCGGCTTGAATGCTGCCGGTGCTCGTGAAGTGGATGCCCCCTGCCGTTCCGCCTTCCATGAAGCCGATGAAGCCGGCGAACGTCGCTTCGTTCGAAACGTTCATGCCGCTGATGTTCACGGAGCCCCCTACTGTCTTGGGGATGATCGCCCCCTTGAACGGGGTGCCCGGCGTCCCGATCGGTATCCAGTCATGCGCGGACAGATCGATGTCCCCGGCGATCCCCAGCGTCTTGCCGGCGAAGCCGTTCGCATAACCCTCGTTGACCAGCTTCGCGACGCCGGCCAGCTCCGCCGCGGTCGTAATCGTATAACTCGGATATTCCGCGTACGACGGATCGCCTAGATACCAGTCCGTATCCGCGTAATCCGTCCAGTCGTCCGCGCCGGCGTACGTCAGGTACATGCCGGAGCAAATCGCCGCGACCGCCAGCGCCAACGCGAATCCGAGCTTATAGAAGGTGGATTGCTTCCTTGCCATTGTTATATCGCACCGCCTCGATTTGTTTAGAAAACGCTGCAAGAAGCCGTACCCGCGCGAGCTCAAAGCCCGGCGCGGGTACCGATTCTTTCGCCAATCCTTCATTGCTGCTCGGAAATCCAGCGATCGAGCCGCGCCGCGATCGCCGCCGCTTGCGCGCGCGTCAATTCGTCGTTCGGCTTGACGGCTTGATCGACGCCTCGGATAATACCGTTCTTGATGCTGAGCGCCGCCGGCTTTCTCGCCCATTCCGGAATCGATGCCTTGTCGACGAACCCGTCAAGAATTTCATTGATTTGCGCGTCGCTCATCGCTTCGCCGAGCCCCATCTTCTCCAGCAGTCGTCCGGCCATCGTCATCGCCTCGATGCGCGTGATCGTCGCCTGCGGCGCGAAGCTGCCGTCCTCGCGGCCGGTCGCGATGCCGAGCGATGCCGCGGCCGATACGCTGCGGCGGTACCATGCGTCGGAACCGACGTCCGTGAAGCTCGCTTCGCCCGTCTTGTTCATCAGACCCGAGCTGCGCAGCAGCATGGTCGGGTATTCGGCCCGCGTAATGTTGCCTTCCGGATCGAATTTGCCCTCGCCCTTGCCGAGCACGAGCAGCTGCGAAGCCGCCTCTTGAATGCTGGACGACGCCCAGTGTTCGTCGCCCACGTCGACGAATGTCGGCGCGCTGTTCAGAAACACGAGATGCCCTTCTCCGGCGAGTCTCGCGTCCACGAACGCTTCGCCGTTATTCATCGCGAGCTTCCACGGCACCGGCGTCCACGAGCCGTCCGCGGCTTGCAGCACGACGGCGGTCATATCCGAGATCGAGACGTCGTCCGGCACGCGAATCGTCGCCGGGACATACCCTGTCCAGCTCGACGCCGGCAGGTTCGTCTCGATCGTCACGCCTTGGCCGTCGCCAAGCGCGGAGGCGCCGAGGCCGCTCGCCGTCGCGCGGAGGCTGCGCTGCTCCGACTCGTTGTTCGGACGGACCGTGACGTTCACGTCGCCCGCAGCGTTCGCGAGCATCGACGGCGCGATCGTCAGCTTCGCGGACGGCAGCTCGAGGCGAATCGGCTGCTTGTTGTTCGCGGACTGCTTCGCGAGCGCCGGTTCGATGGAGATGGCGTAGATTTTCACGGTCGGATCGGAAGCGACGACCTTGATTTCTTTGCCCGGCTCGGACTTCGCCGAGCTTGCCGTCAACCGGACGTTGATCGTGTCGCCGGAACGGCTGCCTCCGGCCGGCTGACCGTCGACTTCCAGCAATCCGCCGCCTCCGCCGCCACCGCCACCGCCGCCGCCGCCTGCCGCTGCGGTCCATACGTTCGCGATCATCTTGCTTGACAACGCTACTGCTTTCTTATCCGACGACGTCTGCTTCGCAACGACGACGCTGCCGCCTGCCGCGACCGCGACCTCGCCGTTCGACGGCAAGTGCGTCCAGCCGGTAAGGACCTCGTTGAATACCGGGGCCTTGTACGCTGCGTCGCCTGCGAACGTCTTGTATACCAGCTGATACCCCGTCATGTCGCCCGCGTCCGACACGACGATCTTCGTCTTACCGGCTTGGCCGCCGACCGAAACCGTATATGCCTTTACTTCTCCGAGCGACGTCGGCTTCGGCACGTCGACCGAAGCGATCGCCGTCGTGGAGAGGGTGACGCCGTCCGTCACCGGGTACTCCGCCTTCACCAGGCTGGCGCCGACGGAGACGCCGGTCACCTTGACCTTAGGGACCCCGTTTTCCTTCACGAGCTTCACTTGTACGGCGTCGCCCGCGTCGATGTCGAACGTCATCTTCTCCAGATCGTTCGCCGGAACGACGACGTCCTCGAACACCGGCTTCCCGGCGGTCGTCTTGCCCGCCACGACGCGCAGCACCGGCTGGAGTTCGCGTGTTTCGCCCTTCTGCATCGAAGCGATGTTCCGCAGGACGAGACCGACCGGCGCCTTGAAGGCGTCGTTGACGACGTTCACCGTTGCCGCGTTCTCGTTGCCCGCGCCGTCGCGCGCGACGAAGTTCAAATCGAGCGTCGGCGCATTGCCCGCCGCCGGTACGGAACCCGAAAACGTGCCGTCCTCCGCCACCGTCAAGGCCGTACCGTTCACCTTCACCGTCGCGTCCGCGTTCGTCGTTCCCTTCACCGCGATCGAACCGTTCTTGGTGCGTTCCCCGTTGACCGGCGCATCGATGTAAATCATCGGCGCGATCGTATCGACCGTCAGATACAGCATCCGCACGGCGATGTCGCCGGTAGCCGTATTCGTCGATACCAATTCGATCGCGTACGTGCCGTCCGTCGTAAACGCGTCGAAGCTCATCGCTCCCCGGCTTCCCGTCGCCGTATTGGCCAAGGTCGCCTTGCCGATCGACTCGTTCGCGTAGAACGCTTCGACGACGACGTTCTTCTGATTCGCCTCGAGCGTTACCGTCTGCGACGTCTGATTCGTCATCCACTCGATGAACGGATCGCCGAGCTTCTGTCCGTCGATGACCGCCGACAGGTTCGGTTTCGCGGGAATCGGCAGCAGCTTCTTCGCGCTGTCGACCCGCTCCGCGAAGTGATAATTCCCGTTCTCGTCCGCGGCCGCGGACGGCAGCGTCGCCGCCGTCACGCCGACGACGTACTCGTGACCGACCTCAAGACCCAAGTACTCGGTAGGGACCGAATCGTCGCCGCCCTCGAGACTGCCGGTGTCGATCGCCTTCGACGTCGACACCGCGTCCCAACCGCCGATCAGTATGCCTTCGTACCTCCCGGTAGCCGGCTTCCAGTACTTCTCCAATTCGGCTTCGGTATACAAAATCTCGCCGAAATTCTCGTACGGCTCCAGCTTACCGTTCTTCTCCCGCATCGCGGAGATCGCGTAGCTATGCTCGTACGCCTCGTGGCCGGCCTTCTTCGCGCTCGGGGTAAAGCCGAGCTTGAACAAGCCGTTGCCGGCCGGCGTTATCGACACGTCGCTTACCTTGACCGGAGCGAGCGGATCGACGATCTCGAATTTCTCGGCCGACGTCTTCGTGCCGTACGTCGAATCCGACTTCAGCTCGACGCGCAGGTAGTACTCGCCTTGCTGCAGCAAACCGCGGATATCCTCCACATCGCCGAGCAACGGTACCTGCGTGACGTCGATCGCCTCCGATCCGCTCGTCGTAACGCCCGTTACGCCGCCGTTCCGGGATACCGGCAAGTCCCCTGCGAGCAGCAGCCCCGCGTCGCCCGGCTCCAACACTTCCGTGCCGTCGGACAGTACCGTCTTCTCGGTCGCGACCGCGTCCTTCGCCAAATACAGGCTCACCGTATCGCCCGGCTTCGCGTGATCGACGGCCCACGAAGCGGTGAACGCATTCGGGTTCGAAGCGTCCTTCGTCAGCTTCGCTTCCTTCAGCTGCGCCGCGACCGGCACGTTCATCAGCTTCGACTCGACCGGAGACACCGCCGTCAGCGTCCACGCCTTGCTTCCGTTCGGCCCCGTCGTCTTCGCCTTCTCCGCCGGCACGATAATGTACGCCCGTCGAACGTCGACCGCGTCCTGCCGCGCTTCCGGAGGGAGGTCCTTCACTAAGATTTCTTGCGTGAACGCGTTCGCGTTCGGGTTCGTATTCGTGTTATCGAACACGACCGGGTACAGCTTGCCTTGCGGATCCTTCAGCGTAAAGCTCGGCATCTCCGCATCCGTGTACTCCATCTCGATCAGCGCGTTGCCGCTGACGCCGTCCATCGGAATGAGATGCTCGCGGCCGAGGTTGCTTACCTGAATGCCGCCGACGCCGACGCTCATCGTGCCGTTATCCATCACGTCGATGCCGTCCGCCACCGAGCGGTACACAATATCGTGCGTCTCCCGCTCCGCGTCGACCCACGAGGTCGCCAGCGTCTCGACGCCTTGGCCGACGACGAGCAAGCGCGGACCCCGCTCCGGATCGTTAACGACCAGGTGCAGCATGCCTTCCGGCAGCTGTTCCCCGTCCGTACCGAATTCGACGCCTCCGCCCCAATAATACGTAATGCCGAGCGTAATGAGCAGAATGCCGATGCTGCCCCATACCTTGTCGTTATTGAGGCCCAGGAACACGCTCGAGAGCGGCATGCCGCCTACGACCGGTACGGCCGGCGGGATTTGGATTTTAGACCCGATATACCCCTCGAAGTCGATCCGGTTTTTCTCCAGGTTTTGCCCGACGAAGATGCCCGCCTTCCCGACGACGATGCCCCAGCCGAGCACGTCCACTTCCGCCTCCGCGCGGATGAACCAAGGGGTCACCCACTGCGCCTGAAGCAGCGCCTCCGTGACCATCGGAAGAATGTCGTCGGCGTCCGGGTCCGTCTCCGGCGAGAAGCCGAGCTCCCCGTGCAGCGCGAAGCCCGTACGCTTCAGCGTCAAGTCGATGTCCCCGAACAAATTCGCGGGCGTCATCCCGAACCGCAGCGTGACGCCGGCTTGAATGACGAGCGGGAACGGATCCTTCGGCGTGCCGCCGGCGATCGTGTCCGCCAGCTCGCGCAGCGCGCCGCGCACGCTCTTCAGGTACGTCGCCGCCGAGATCGGCACCGGCTTCGGCAAGTCCATGCCGAACGCGATAACGTCCGGAAGAACGCGGCCGTCGGCCACTTGCTTGAAAGCGAGCTCCGCCTTGATGCCCGACAGCTTCTTCAGCTCGGCTTCGAACTTGATGCCGTACCGGTTCGACACGTTCTCCACCGGCTGCACCATGTGCGTCACGAAGATTTCGCCCTTGGCGCTCTTCTTGTCGTCGCCTCCGGGCTTGCCGATCAAGCCGATGTCGGACGCCAGATTGAACTTGAGCGCGGCGTCCACGCCGACGAATCCCTTCTTATTAAAGATGATGTTCCGCATCTCCGCCTCGAGAATCTTCATCGAGACCGAACCGCCGAAGCTGACGCCCCCCGGGCGGAGGATGTAGTCATTGAACTCGAATTGGAACCCTTGAACCGAAAAGGTCGGCACCTGAAACAAGCTATGCCGGTTGAAGTACACGTTCTCGATCATAATTTGACGAAGCGGGTTCACCCGGTCGAACAACGAGCCGACCGCCCAGCCAAGCGATCCGTTGAGCGACGTATCCTCCGGGTTGTCCTCGCTGTCCGGGAACACTTCGTTCGGGATCACATAGCTCATCCCAAGCTTCTTCTCGAAGCCGCCGAAGAAATCTAACGTCCACTCGCCCTTATAGAACGTGAAGCCGCTGTTCGCGACGCTGAGCGAGCCTTCGCCCTTCACCGCCAACGTATCCAGGAACGGCATCGCTTCGTAGCCGTTGATCTGATCCAAATCGAACACGTCCAGCTGGCCGCGCACGAGTACTATATCTTTGCCCTTGTAGGCAACGGCGTCGTTAATGATCGCCGGTTCGGTCGTCGCCTCGACGATAACCTGCTCGTCCGCCCCGGAACCGACTTGCTTGATCATCCCGCGAATGACGACCAGCCGCTCGTTATCGGGATTCAGGTCCCCGTTCAAATTAATATTGAAAAAGTCTTCGAGCTTCTTCTCCGAATCGAACAGCTTGTATTGGTAAACCGGAACCTTCTTCGTCGCGTCGACGGCAAGGTATTTGGTCAAGTCGAAGGACGGATCGATCGTCCGATTCATCCGTCCGATCTTGTTCCGCGCTTCCATGAACGCTTGTACGCCGCGGTTGACCGCGGACGTATTCGGGAACGGCTTCCAGGTATACTCTTCATTCAGTTCCTTCAAGTCGTCGGCCGAAACGCCGGATCCGTTCGCGATGTCGAATACATCCACATAATTTTTATAAATGGCAATAATATTCGCTTGGCGGATCCGGTTTTTCTCGTCGTCCGTCACTTTGAACGTCTGCGACGTCGCGATGTCGTACATGGCGGCGATCTCTTCGTCTCCGCCGGTGTCGCCCTTGAAGTCGATTTCCACTTGATATTCGCCGAGCGGCAGCTCCGGCCCGAGATTCGGCCGGATGACCGTGCCGTTCTTATCGACTTCGGCGCCGCCTCGGTACGAGATGCGCATGTCGCCGGAGAAGCCGTCGTCCGTCGGCTGCAGCATGACGGCTTCCTTGACCGGCACCTTGTAGCGTCGGCCGGTCGCCTTTTCCTTCAAAAACAGATCGAAGTTCGGCTCGACCAGCTCGTTTCCCGTGTTGTACGCGTCGAGATTCGTCAGATTGACCGTGATCAGCTTCTGGTCGGCGCTGAACAGCTCGTTCGGCGACAAACCGTACGCGTACGTCGGCACCGCTTCGCCGACGGCCGGCAGCAGGATGAAGTTCGCCTTCGTCGATTCATACTGCGCAAGGACGCTCTCGTCCTGCACGCCCTCGAGCTTCTCCCGCGTCTGCGGGCTGCTCGCCGTGAGCAAATATTCCTTGTTCGTCGGCCAAGGTCGGCCGGTCGCCTTCACCTTGAACGAGACGGTGACCGTGTCGCCAGGCTTGTATTTCGGCTCGATGCCGTTTTCCGCCTCTTCCGGCGTCGCCGGCTTCTTTCTTTCCACCGTCTTAGAGCGGACCGGCTCGGTTTGAACCTTGCCGTCCTTCCGGACAATGTTCCCTAACTCATCCACCTGCACGAACGACAATCCGCTCTCGAGCGTGAGCTTCACATCGATTTTCTCATGCTCCATATTGTACATCGGCAGGTTTTCGACTTCGGCGATAATGTCGAAGACGCCTTCGTTCGCATAATCGCTGCCGTCCGCGAGCGTGGCCAGCTGCTGCGGGGTGTCGAGATAACGAATGGAAAATACTTTGTCCTTCTCGACGATTTCGCCGAGGCCGTATACGGTTTCGTACGTCTGTACCTGTCGGCTCGGCACGGTTTCCGGCTGCCAATAGAAGGCGACGGCGGAGTCGGCCGTGCCGTAGTCGTTCGTATCGCGCGTGAAGTCGAGATTGCCGTTCGGGACGTAATCCCACTTCGTGTTCGCGAGGCCGTTCCAGTGGCCGACGATCATCTCGTCGACGAGGTAGATGTTCGCTTCCGCGAAGTTGTTGAAGCCGTAAGCGATAACATTCGTCGCCAGCGGGTTCGTCGGGTCCAGCGCGTCCTTCATGACCCAGTAAGCTGGAAGCTTATAAAAGGCATAATCGTCGCCATTCGGGTCCAGATTGTATACTTTATCCGGCTCGTGCACGAGCTTGCGTTCGACGAGCAGCGGCTGCTCCGTAATCGTGCCGATCTGGAACTCCGGCCCGTCGTTGCCGCCCACCATCGTGTCGAGCAATATCCGCGAGCCGACTTCGACCGGCTTGTTCGTCGGGTTGTACACTTCGTACCGGACATTGACGTTGCCCGCGTTCAGCTTGTCCGACGGGTCGCGGTACAGCATCAAGATTTGCTTGATGCTGACCCCCTCGATCGTCCATACCGTCTCGATCTGCGACGTCCCGTTCGGGTTGTTCACGATGCGCGGCTTCGTAATTTCCGAGAAGAAGTCCGGCGCGAACTTGTACGGATTGCCGAAAATATAATCCGTCCCGTTAATCTTGAACGTCGTGAACGACGACTCCGGGTCGTCCCCTCGGAACATGAGATCGACCGACTGGTCGTTCTTCCGGATCGGTTGGCCTTCCACGGTCCGAACGCCGAAGCGTCCGGTATGGTTGTCGACCGTGATTTTAATGAAGTCGTTTTGTAAAGTCGTCGCGTCCGGGGTCGACGCGACCGCCGCGAGGGCGGACGTCGCGCCGGTCACCGTGCTCAGCAGCACCGCGGCGACGAGCCATAAGAGCATCGTTTTCCGAAACAGCTTCAATGGGGTTCCTCCTAGCATGATCAACACCGCTTATTCCTTGCCCGAGACGAAGAACATCGCGAAGTCGCGTTCGCGCTCCTGGTTGCGCACGATGATCGTGTACCAACCGACGTCCGGGAACGTATATTGGAACTTCAGGCTCTGGAGCTCTTTCAGGCTCACTTGCTTCGCCAGCAGCTTCATCTGCCCTTCGCGATACAAGCCCGGTTGATAATAGATGTCGTACGTGCCCCATTCGTTGACGCGTTCCTGTCCTTTGACATCCACAAGGTTGTAACGGGAAATCTCGAAAGACAGCTTGTTCGTGTCGAACAACGCGGTTTCGGCGCTGGCGCCGGAGATCAAGACGTCATTCGCCAGAATGAGCATCCCGTCCGTCGCCACGACGACGACGTCCTGCGTCGCGGTCGTCACGTTGCCGACTTGGTCCTTAGCCGTGTATGTCACCCGCTGACGGCCAAGCTGGGCGAGATCGAGTCCGCCGATCGTCACCTCGATATTCTCCGGCTTGGAGACGTTGTCCGACGCCGCGTAGCCGCCGAGGTCTTTCTTGAAGTCGAAGCCGGCTTTGTTTTGGGCGATCGCGACGACCGGCCGGTTCAGCGTCAGCTCCGGCGCCTTGTTGTCGAGTCCGGCGACCTGGATCGGGATCCGGTTGACGTTGCCGACGAGATCCGCAAGACCGATCGTCGTCTTGCCTTCGGCGGAAAATACTTTGCTGTAAGCGAATGTTCCGTCTTCGCCGCTGATTTTGTTGGCGTAGCCGACGCCGCCTTCTCCCGGAATGGCCGACGCGCCCGCGAATACCGGATTTCTCGGATCGGTCTGTCCGCTCACCGTCACCTGCACCTTACCTTTGGCGTACGTCTTGCCGTCGATCGTTACGATCTTGTCCGCCGCGAGCGGGTTGCCCGCGTCGTCGACGTATTTGTACGCGACGGATGCCGGCTGAGGCGGCGCGGAGACGATGTTGTCCACCGTTTCCTTCACGATCGTGACATTGCCGTACTCGTCCCCGATCCGGAAGGACGCCGTACCGTTCTCCGTCAGCGTAACGAAATTGGATGTCTCCAGAAAGTCGAAGTTTTTCCCGTTCGGGTCGGCCTTCTCGAGCGTCAGCGTGACCCCGGAAGAGAAGAGGACGTTGTTCTGCTCGTCCCGCACCGTGCCGAACTGCTGCGAAAAGTTCGTTCCGTACATATAAGAACGAACGAATCTGACCTGCGGCGCTTCCTTGTCGATCACGTCGACGGTCGCCGTCGCCGTGCCTTCGTTGCCCGCTTCGTCTTGGAACATGAACGTAAACGTGCCGTTTTCGGTGAACGTGTAGACGCTTCTGCCGCCGTTATTGATGACCTTCACCGGCTCCGACGTCGACAGTCGAACGGAGACGTTGCCGTTCGTCTTCGCCGGAGTCGCGCCGCCTTCCGCGACGTATTCGACGCTGCCGATCGGCGCCGTGCCGTCGACGTTATACACGACGACGTAGAGCGTGTCCGTGCGCGTCGGATCGGCGAGATCCGTAAGATCGAACGAATAGTAACCGTTCTGGTTGACGTGGAACGTATTGCCCTTGCGGCTCGGCGTCGCCGGATTGACGTCGGACGCGTTCACTCGAATGCCTAGAGGCGGCGTAATCTGGATATCGACGCCGGTCGCCGGGCTGACCGGACGCGTCGTGTTCAACGTCGCGAGCGCATACACCGGCTGCTCCGCGGAGAACGCCGAGATGTCGAGCGAATACGGCTCGCTCACCGCGCCGCCCGGCGTACGGAATTTCACTTGAATGCGGAGCTGCCCCGGCACGTTCGTCGGCACCTTCACCGAGACGAAGTTCGTATACGGGCGCCACTTGATCCAGCTCGTGCCGCCGTCCGGGGATACGGATACGTCGTACCCGGTCTTGTCCTCCGTCGCCAAATCCAGCTTCACGATGGCGGTATACCCGTCTTCCTCGTCGCCGTACAAGTAAACGAGGTCCGTCTTCGCCTGCGCCGGCGGCGTCGTACTCGCTCCCGCGTTCGACACTTTGAACGGCCCCTTCGGGGTGACGATGCCGCGGTTGCCGGATTCGTCTTCCACGAAGACGTACAACCGGAAGTCGGCGATTTCGCCGGCTGCTAACGTCCTGGCATCGATAACGACCGTGCCGCCCTCCGGCAAATCGATCCAACCCGCGTCCTCTGCCGTCGGGGCGGGCGCTTCGGCTCGAACCCACTTGTATTTCGAAACAATCGTTTCTTGCTCCCGCTTCGAAATCCCGACCGCGACCGACTGCTCCTTCAGCGGATACGAAACTCCGTCTTTACTGAAGAGAACTGTCGGCGCAGCGTTGTCGAACAGGTACGTTTTCGAAAAATAGTGCTTTCTTCCGTCCGGTTCCGTCACTTTCACATGAACGGTTTGCGCTCCCGACCATGCCGTATTCGCCGGGATCCGATAGCTTGCGCTCTTCCCCGCGGCATCGGATGCGAACGGCGCGATCGACGCGTACGCCCCGTCGTCCGACGGAGGCGCGGGACTCGCCGCGACCGCGAATCCGACGCTTGCGTACGTCGCTTCCGTAACGGTCATCCCTGCGTTGCCATATACCGCTCCGGTTACATCCGGGACGTCGAAGCCGCTTACCGTGAACACGACGTCATGACTCTGAACATAGCCGATCGACGGTGTCGGCTCGAACGAAGCGGATACTCGGGACGTCGAATCGACGATCGCAGCCTCCTCGACGCGGACGACGCGCTCGTTGCCGGCATTGTCTTTCATTTTCACATAGAGCCAGTACTTTCCGTCCTCGTATATTTCGCCTTGCGTCGTCACGCTCAAGGCTTCCCCGCTTAACGCCTTCGACTTCCAGTCGACATCCGCCGGTTCGCTTCCATCGGCGACCCATTGGTAAAACACAGAAGCGATGCCGCTGAGATTCGCGTCGCTGAGATGCACATCGGCCGTGACGATCGGCTTGTTATTGTCCATATTATGCGAGACGATCGTCGGCGCCTTGTTGTCGAGCTTGAACACCGTCTTGTTGTATGTCCAGTTGGAATCCGCGTGCTTGAAATCCTCGAGCGTCCAGATCGAGACGTCGCCGTATTGACCGACCTTCTCGATCGCCTTGTTGCGCGCGTATACCAATTTATCCGCATCGGACGCGCCGGGGGCTTCCGCCAGCCATGCGTCGCGCTCGGCCGGGTGCGCGTCGAGATACGTCTTCGCCTTCTCGTATTGCATGAGCTCGCGCGCCGTGTCCCACGTCATGTCCGCCGTCCACGTATGGAGGTACCAATCGCCGCTCTTCTCTTCAAGCAGCGCTTCCGCCGGCGGCGGGATCATGTTCGTCTTGTTGTTGGCGACCGTGAGGTTCACCTTCGCAAGCGCCTCGTCGCCCGAGTACAAGTCTTCCCGAGGCTGCTTCGCGCTTATCGAGAATCGCTTGACCGCCGCGAAGTTGTCCGCTTCCTTACCGGCGAACGGATCGGTCGGACTTTGGCTCCAGTAATAGTAGACTAGACCGACAGAGGACGCTCCGCTCATGTTCGACGGACGATATACGCCTCGACTCGGGCGCGGCTTGCCGCGGTCGTCTCCGATCGGCTCGAGCGACGGGACGATAAGATCCGGATCGTTCGCATCGATCGTCACCTTGCCGTTTTTCTGGAACTGGGTATCGCTGGCGCCGCCGTTCTCGAAAATGTAGCGGATGTCCGGCTTCGTATTGTCGACCTGCAATCTCGCCCAATCGATCTTCGAATTGACGAGCGACGGATCGTTGCCTTCGTCGTCGCGATTCTCGCCTTCGAAATTCGCCGGCTGCACGAGCATGTTGCCGGCATAGTCGTGAATGACGGCCTTGTCGGTCAACTTGTTGTTGTGCGTAAGCGCGATCGCCTTCAGCAGCGGAACCTCGACGCTCTTCCCGTCCGGGATCGTCATCGTGAACGTCCACTTGTCCGATCCGCTGCCGGACTTGTAATAGGCCTTCATGCCATTATTGAACAATAGGTAGGTGTCTTTGGTCTCCCAGCCCGGCTCCCGGTTGACGATCATCTCTTCCGTGAACTGAACGGAGAAGTCGATCGTGTCGTCTTTATTCAAGGTAACGCCGGTTAAAATCTCCGGCTGTATGCCGTTGCCGACCTTCGAATATTTCGGCGCCACCGCGTCCACGATGACGCGGAAGCCGCCGTTCTCGAAGTCGAACGGATTCACCGTCTTTCCTAAGAGGTAAATTTCGCTGCCGGGCAACGCTTTGCCCGGGAACGGAAGCTCGGCGACGTTCCCCGCGGCGTCGATGAGCACCGCGTCTTTGAACTTGTCTTGAAGCGTCTTCTCTTCCACCGGCGCCCCGGAAGGCGTAGTGCCAGTGATGTAAGGCTTCAGCGGGAGATTCCCGCTGTTGTGATACTTCACGCCGGTGTAGTTGTACGTGAGGTGATCGGTCATTTTTTTGAAATTCTTATCTTTATACGTTGTGTTTTCTAGATATTGCGCTTGTCCGGCCGCAGGCAGCCCCGTTCCCGCCGTATTCGTGAACAGCGGATGCTTCAGGAACGGATCGCTGATCGCCGGCGCCAAAGACAGCTCATACGGATAGATCGGCTCGTCGAATTTATACGTTAACGTGATGTCTTCATTTCGTTTCGCATACAGCTCGCGCTGATTAATCTTCTCGTTCTGGCGTTCGGCGCCGTCTCCGTCGAACTGGTACCCGGTCATCGTAGGTCGCTGGGTGTCCTTAAACTTCACATAGAGACCGCGGACGCCTGTCGGATCTCCCGTACGATCGCGAACCCCCTTAATCACGATGTGAATGGCGCTCGTTTTCTTCAATCGAACCGAGCCTCTGCTGGCGCCGACTCCGCCGTGCCAGGCTTCATCCGCGACTGTGAGATCCGTGGAGTTGTTTACGGTGTCATACACCCTGATCTGTGCGTTAGTTCCCTGGTAATCCTTATCGACGCAAATTCCTAGAATCTCCGTCTCGCATTCCTCGGCCCACTTCAAACCGCTCCAACCGACGTCCACCTCGGCATGGCCACTGCCGGCCAACTCCGACAACAGCGGGTTGTCCTGAACGCGGATCGTCATGGACACCTCGTCGCCCCGCCACATGATCGTCTCTCCGCCGGCGAAGTCGACGGTGAAGTTGCCGTTCTTCCCATATTCGAAACCTTGCGTTCCGATTTGGAAGTTGATCAACGCATTCTCGGCCTGATGCGACAAGTTTCCGATGAGAGCGCCCCCCAAGCGAATCTCTACATCACCGCCCGAAGCTTCGGCTTGGGGAATTCCGCCGACCGGCGCCATCGCGACGAGTAAGCACACGGCAAGAAGCGAAATCCAAACCCTTTTCATCAATCGGCTGCCTAGCATAACAACACCTTCTCTTTCTGGTAGATGACTGGACGCTTACAACGCAAGCGCCCTTAAACAGAATCTGACACAATCCGACAGTTTCTTGGCATAGCTATATGTATACGAGATGAATCTCGTGCAAAACTTCGAACGCTATATCCTGAACGGAATCCCTTAGGTAGAAAATTCGGTATAACGTCCTAACATGGCCCTTTTTACCGCTAGCGATTGTACCGGAGCGCCCGTTATCCGCAAAGTAACGCTGTACCGCTGATCGCCGTAACGGTATACTGCTTTCAGCCTATCCAACTCAGAATCATTACTTAAGACCTATAACTACTAACGTGGTTTATCATTTATTGTAGTAATTCAGACTGAACAAATACTGAACATTCCTATCGTTGTCATCCATTCCCCCATCACGCTCGATATTTCGACCTATTTCGACAAGTATTTTATATTTGATTCATCGGTTCTTCACTATCATTTCGCGCGTTTAAAAATATGGAATTACAGTTTTTTACTGTTAAGGTTCTTCCGTCGCGTCTTATTTGTCTCATGGGAACGATTCGCCTGCACCGCGATCGCGATTTGATCTCGCGAATAGTAGAGGGGGAGTCGCAAGCTGAGCGAAAGGAAGTCGAGGAGAAGGAGATGGAATAGGGAACCCACTCTCCGAGGACTTTACCCTAGGATCCTGTATTTTGTTCTAAAAAAAAGACACGCCCCGGCTTCCGCCGTCAGCGTGTCTCTCCTAACTATGCGATTGTTCGAATCGTTACCCCGTCCCATACTCCTTCGCGTTCGGATCCTGGTGCGCGATGCGCGCCGAAGCCGCGGCCGCGAGCCCGGATACGAGGTCGTCTAAAAACACATGGATGCCTTGCGATCGATCGTTCAGTTCGCCGATAATGCCGGGTTTTACTTTATCCAGATAACCGAAGCTCGTGAGTCCGATCATGCCGTACACGTTCGTAATGCCCATCGCGAGCGTCTCGTCGACGCCGTACAGCGATTCGTCGTTTTCCATCAAGCTTTGAAGCGGTTCGGGCAGTTGTCCCTGCTCCGCCAGCATATCGAGCGCGATGCCCGTGATGAACACGTATTGCACCTCGCGCTTCTCCAACACCGCCAACACGCTCTCTAAGCAATCTTGCAGCACGAGTTTGGGGTTGTACGGTCTTTGCATCTGAAGCACGATGTCGGCGACTCGCTCCAAGGCGATTCCACGGGAGGCAAGCGCGTTCAAGATCCATTCCGGCGGCATCCGATCTCCTCCTTCGTCGCACGCGGCAATTCCGCCGTTCGAGCCCCGACCTGAAACGCGCGACTCGCGTACGCGGACAAGCTCGATTCCGGTGGGAATACCAATATATGCGCCAACGAAGGAAAATATGAAAAGAATGTGCGCTTACTTCCGCTTCACCGCGCCTTCGCCGAGAAGCCGCTCCAGCTGCTTCGTCAGCACGGTCGTCACCTCGACGCGGTAGTCGACGTTCAGCTCCAGCAATCGAGCGCCCCGTTCGTAGAACAGCGCCACGCTCGAGCGCCCCGGATGCTTCTTCAGCGTCGACTGCAGTCGATGCAGGATGCTCGGCGTCTCCTTGTCGGGCGCGATCTTCAGAAACAACGTGCCCTCATCCACCGTACGCGTCGGCGGCGGCGCCGGCTTCGAGGCGCCCCCTCCGGCGGAGCGCGGGGGGGCAGCCCTGGCCCCAGCACCCGCACTCGCGGCCGGGCCCGCCGCACCGCCGCGCGTGGATCCACCGCGGCTTTCGTACCGCGGCCGACCGCCGCTGGCCGGCAGCCGCCGCACCGCGCCGCCGCTTCGGAGCCGAGCCAGCAGCGCCTCGTCGTCCATCGCGAACAGCTGCGACGCGATCAGCTTCACGTCTTCGTCGCCGTGCTGCACCTTCGCGAGCAGCGCGCAGACGATCCCCTTCCCCGCGAGCGAATGGTTCGCTTTCCACGTCTCGGGGAACAACACGACCTCGACCTTATGGACGCGGTCCTCCACCTCGAGGAACGCCATCTGCTGACCTTTGCGCGTCACGATCTGCTTCACGGACAGCACCATCCCGAAGACGACGACCTCCGTCCCCTCCTCCAGCTCCTGCAGCCGGTGGATCGGCACCATGTCGTACGCGTCGTACCAATCGGCGTACTGATCGAGCGGGTGCCCCGTGACGTACAGCCCCAGCAGCTCCCGCTCCTGCTCGAGCATCTCCATCCGAGGCATCGGCCGGATGTCCGGCATCTCGATCGTCCAGTTCGTGCTCTCCGACAGGCCGAACAGCTGAATTTGCAAGTCTTCGCGTTCCTTCTTCCACTTCGACGCTGCTTCGACCGCTTCGTCCAGCACCGCGAGCAGCTGCGCCCGATGGCCGGGCAGCTCGTCGCAGGCGCCTGCCGATACGAGCGACTCGAGCACCCGCTTGTTGCATACCCTCAGGTCGACGCGTCGGCACAGGTCGACGAAGTCGCGGAACGGGCCGCCCGAAGCGCGAGCGGCCAGAATCGACTCGATCGCCTGCGTGCCGACGTTCTTGACCGCGGCGAGCCCGAACCGGATCGCGCCCCCCGACGTCGGCGTAAACAGCACGCCGCTCTCGTTCACGTCCGTCGCCAGCACCGGAATGCCCATGCGCCGGCACTCGTCCACGTATTCGGCCACCTTCCGGTGGTTGCCCATGTTCGCCGTCAGCATCGACGCCATAAACTCCACCGGGTAGTGCGCCTTCAAATAGGCGGTCTGAAACGCCAGCACCGCATACGCCGTAGCGTGCGCGCGCGGGAAGCCGTAATCGGCGAAGCGCACGATCATGTCGTACACCGCGTTCGCGTCCGCCTCGGTATAGCCGAGTCGCAGGCTGCCCGCTACGAACGCCGCGCGCTGCTCGTCGAGCACCTCGCGCTTCTTCTTCGATACCGCGCGCCGCAGCAAATCCGCTTCGCCGAGCGTAAAACCCGCCATCGTCGAAGCGATCTGCATGATCTGCTCCTGATAGACGATAATGCCGTACGTGTCGCGCAGCATCGGCTCCAGCGAAGGATGCGGGTACTCGATCTGCACCTTGCCGTGCTTGCCGGCGATATATTTCGGAATAAACTCCATCGGACCCGGGCGGTACAGCGCCAAGACCGAGATCACGTCTTCGAAGCGCGTCGGCTTCAGCTCGCGAAGCACGCGACGCATGCCCGTCGACTCGAGCTGGAACATGCCGGTCGTCTCGCCGCGTCCGAGCGTCTCATACGTCAAAGCGTCTTCGTCCGACACTTCGCGCCAATCGACGACGACGCCGCGTGACTCGCGCAGCCACCCGAGCGTCCGCTCGATGATGGACAACGTGCGGAGCCCGAGGAAATCCATCTTAAGCAAGCCGAGCGCTTCGAGATGCTCCATCGAATACTGCGTCAGCGCCGCTTGCGACGTGCCCTCCTGCAGCGCGACCACGTCGGTGAGCGGCTCCCGCGAAATGACGACGCCGGCGGCATGCGTCGACGCGTGCCGGGGGAAACCCTCCACCTTGAGCGCCATGCCGACCAACGCGCCGACGCGTGCGTCCCGCTCGCTCCACTCCTTCAGCTCCGGCACGAGGCGCAGCGCTTCCGCGATCGTCATGCCGAGTTGATTCGGAATGAGCTTCGCCACCCGATCGACGTCGCCGAACGGCACGTTCATCGCCCGACCGACGTCCCGCACCGCGGCCCGCGCCGCCATCGTTCCGAAGGTGATGATCTGCGCCACGCGGTCGGGGCCGTACTTCCGAACGACGTAATCGATGACCTCGTCCCGCCGCTCGTCGTTGAAGTCGATATCGATATCGGGCATCGTCACGCGCGCGGGGTTGAGGAACCGCTCGAACAGCAAGCCGTACTTGATCGGATCGACGTCCGTAATGCCGAGCGCATACGCGACGAGGCTGCCCGCCGACGACCCCCGCCCCGGTCCCGTCATAATGCCGCGCTCATGCGCGTATCGGATGAAATCCCATGTGATGAGGAAATAATCCGAATACCCCATCCGCTGAATCGTATCGAGCTCGAATCGCAGCCGCTTGCGCAACACGTCCTTGAACGCCTCGTCCTCCCATCGGTCCGCGTACCGGCGGCGAAGCCCTTCCACGCACAGCGACTTCAAATATTCCGGGCCGTCCATGCCGTCGGGCAGCGGGGCGAACGCCGGCAGGGCGGTGCGCCCGAGCTCGAGCTCCACGTTGCAGCGCTCCGCGATCGCGGCCGCGTTGGCGACCGCCTCCGGCGCGTACGCGAACAGCGCCGACATCTCGTCCGCGCTCTTCAAATACAGCTGATCCGTCGTATACTTAAACCGCTGCGGGTCGTCCACCGTCTTGCCCATGCCGATGCACATGAGCACGTCCTGCACGGCCGCGTCTTCGCGAACGGCATAGTGGACGTCGTTCGTCGCGACGAGCGGGATTTGCTTTTCCCGGGAAATATCGACAAGCTGCGACAGCAATTTCCGCTGCTCCAACAGCCCGTGATCCTGCAACTCAATGAAGTAATCCTCGCCGAAAACCGACTTGTAACGCTCAGCCGTCGCCTTCGCTTCGTCGACCTTGCCGGCCAACAGCTTCTGCGCCACCTCGCCCTTCAGACAGCCGCTCAGCACGATCAAGCCCTTCGCATGCTTCGATAGCAGCGCGAAGTCGATCCGCGGGCGATAGTGGAAGCCTTCCAGATGCGCGGCCGAACAAAGCCGGAGCAAATTGCGGTACCCTTCCAGGTCCTTCGCCAGCACGGTCAGATGGTACGTCGGATTGTCCTCCCGCGCGCTCTTGTCGCGCATGGACACCGCCGCTACGTAAAACTCGCAGCCGAGAATCGGCTTGACGCCCGCTTCCCGGCACGCCTTATAGAACGGCACCGCCCCGTACATGACGCCGTGATCCGTAAGCGCCAACGCGGGCATGCCGAAGTCGGCGGCCCGCTTCGCCAGATCGGAAATCCGGGCGGCGCCGTCGAGCAAGCTGTATTCGCTATGAACGTGCAAATGCACGAAGGAATTCGCGGAATTCATGTTCGCATCACCTCAGGTTAAACGGCTTCGTCGCCCGCTCCGGACGTTTCTCCGTTCGCCGAAGACGACTCAGGCGTTACATTCAATGGGAATATACGTTCTGATCGTCAAAAATATTGTATCATATCGCGCGCGTCTTGTCCCATACATATAAGAGAGATGCGAAAAAAGGGAGGCCGGACCCGATGGCGGTATCCGAATTTTTGTCGAAGGCGATTCAAGATTTCTTCGTGGCGTTCGGGGTCGTGTTCGGCGCGTCGCTGCTCGCCGGCATGAGCTCCATCGTCACGATGCAGCCCCCCGGCCCGGCGGAGACGATGCGCCAGCTATCCGAAAATTTAAAGATCTGGGCGGTCGTCGTCGCCATCGGCGGCTCGATCGATCCGATCCGATTCATCGAACATTCGGTGTCCGCGGGGTACTTCTCCCCGGCGGCGAAACAAATTTTATTGATCCTGTGCGCGTTCCTCGGCGCCCATTCCGGCACCGAGCTCATTCGCTGGATCGTCGCGCCGAGGTAGCCGGGCATGCGCGTACCGGATTTGCAGCGCATCCCTTCGTTCATGCAAGGGCTCGGCCTCTGCCTCGGCGGCGTCGTCATCGGCAGCGCGATCATGACGGCCGTATCCCAGCGCACCGTGCAGGAGCTGCATTACGAGATTCAAGATTTAGAAGCGTCGAATCGGGTGCTCTCCGACCAAGTCGCCGCGTTCGAAAAAGGGAAAAACCGCCGCAACGTCGTCGACCGCACCGCCGTCCGCTGGGACGCCGAGCAGAAAGATCTCGGCAAGGCGACGCTCGGCGAACTCGAAAGTCTGATCGCCGCCGATCTGCTGAGGATCGTCGGCAAGCAGGTGCAGCCGGACATGTACGATCTCTATCGAGGTCTTATCGACGGCAAGGTGTACTACAACGTCAACGGGGCGGACTATCGTATCCGCATCACGGTGCTGTCCGTCGTCGGCTCCGAATTCGTCGTGTACGTGCGGGCGGAGTCGTTCGTGCCGGACCGGAGCAATTGATTTTGCCGGGGAAAAAGGGTACATTGGTCTCGCAACCCTATTTTCCCGGAAAGTCAGGTGTTTTTGGATAATGTTATACGTATTCTACGCGGCGATCGCGGCCGCTTGCGTGCTGTCCGTCGTGTTCAGCTTCCGCTCCCGCCGATCGACCGATCCGAAGTCCCGCGGCTTGAACGCGGCGCTTATGAACCTATCGATGGGCGCGCTGCTCATCCTCGCTTCGCTCGTTCAAGTCGTCCTGTTCGAGCCGGATACGGTCCGCATTATCGTCGGCGCGATGTTCCTGCTCGTCGGCCTGTTCAATCTGTTCGCGGGCTTCCGCAATTACGGCCGATTCTCCCGGATGCAGTAGATTCAGGACTACATCTGGTCGATCAATTGCGCCGTCAGAATCGCCTTCGCGACGAGCGACGCGCCGTGGTGCACCTCGACGTCGACCTTGCCGAACTTCCGGCTCAGCTCGATCAGCTGCGGACGAATGACGATCTCGTTGTCGATCTGAAGCGGCTTCAGGAAGAACGTCGACATGCTGTCGAGCACGAGGTCGCCCTTCTTCACCAGCTTGATCGCGCGGAACGACGCCTGCGACATGAGCGTCGTCAACACCCCTTCGGACACCGTGCCGAACGACGACGTCATCTGCGGCGTAATCGTCCCCCGGAAGGCGATCCTGCCGTCCGCTTCCCGCTCCTCCTCGAACGACGCCAGAATCAAATCCTCGATCGTCTCGCCGATTTGCGGCTGCTTCTGAATGAACTGCATTCCCTTCAGCACGTCCTGCCTCGAGATGATGCCCAGCAGCTTCCGGGCGCTGTCCGTCACCGGCAGCTGCTCGATGCCTTCCCACACCATCATGTGCGCGGCCGACGCCACCGACGTGCGCGCGCCGACCGTGATCGGATTTTTGGTCATGACCTTGTCGATCCGCTCCTCGGGAGCCGCTCCGACGACGTCCTTCGACGTAACCATGCCGATCAAGCGATGGTACTCGTCCACGACGGGAAACCGGCTATGTCCGGTCCGCTCCACGGTGGCGTTCCAATCCGACACGGTCATGTTGCCTTTCAGCATATCGGTCTCGCCGCTCGGCGTCATGATGTCCTCGACGAGCAAAATTTTCTTCTTAATGAGGCGATCGTAAATCGCCCGGTTGATGAGCGACGCGACCGTGAATGTGTCGTACGAGCTCGAGATGATCGGCAGCGCCAGCTCGTCCGCTTGCTTGCGCACCGCGGGGCTCGCGCCGAAGCCGCCGGTGATGAGCACGCCCGCGCCGAGCTCCAGCGCCGTCGCATGCGCCCGCTCCCGGTTGCCGACGATGAGCAGGCTGCCCGCGTCGATGTATTTCACCATCGCTTCGAGCTGCATCGCGCCGATGACGAACTTGCCGAGCGTCTTGTCGAGCCCCTCCGCTCCGCCGAGCACCGCGCCGTCCACGATGTTCACGACCTCCGCGAACGTCAGCTTGTCGATGTTGTTGCGCGCCTTCGGTTCGATCCGGACGGTGCCGATCCGCTCCTTCGTCGCGACGAGGCCCGACGCCTCGGCGTCCTTGATCGCCCGGTACGCGGTGCCTTCGCTGACGCCGACGTCCTTCGCGATTTTCCGAACCGAGATTTTGCTGCCCACCGCGAGCGCCCCGATATATCGTAAAATCTGTTCGTGCTTCGTAATCGTTTCTTGCGGCGTCAATTCCATGGACTGTTGCACCTCGACTTCCGCGAACTGTATTACTCTGTATTATAACGCTTGCGGAAGCCGCCGGACAAGAAGAAACCCGGGAACGCGTCGCAAGACGCGGCCCCGGGCCTCGTTTACAGAATGGCAGCGCTCGGATTCAGCGCGCGGAACACCGAGAAGCTGCGATCGGCGCACGCCGAAATCGCGATCGGGTGGAAGTCTTTCACCTCGGAGTACAACGTATCGTTCAGCGGCTCGATCCATGCGCTCGGCAGCCGGCCGGCGCCGAGCGAAGCGCCCATGATCGAGCCGACCGTGGCGCCGTTGCAATCCGTATCCCAGCCGCCCAACACCGCGGTCGCGATCGCCGTCTCGTAGTCCCCCTTGGCGAACACGAGCGACGCCGCGACCAGCGCCGCGTTATTATTCGTATGCACGGGATGGTAATGTTCGAACGCGGCCCATACCCGTTCGACGAGCTCGAGCTGCGTGGCGGACGAGCGGGCGATGTCGACCGCCTGCAGGACGTCGCGCGCCAGCCGGCTGTCGCGCGGAATTTCGCTGAGGCCGATCTCGACGACTCTCTCCATATCCGACTCGACGAAGGCGGCCGCGATCATGGCGGCGGCGAACATCTCGCCGTAGATGCCGTTCTTCACGTGGGAGAACGACGCGTCGCGCCACGCGAACTCGGCGGCCAGTTCCGGATGGCCGGCGGCGCCGTACGCGAACCCGTCGGCGCGGATTTGCGCGCCGATCCACTCCCGGTACGGGTTCAAGTGCGTACGCACCCACTCCCGCTTCTCCTCCCAATAGGCCGGCTCCCGCGATTCGCGATACCAGATCGAAGCGAAGTTAACATACGCCTGCGTCTCCGCCGTATACACTTGCCCGAGCGGAAGCATCTCCAGCCACAGCTCGCCGACGTCCCGCGAGCCGAACGACGATCCCTTGCGCTCCAACAGCAATAATCCCAGCACCGTGTACCGTATATCGTCGTCCGACTCCATGAACCGGATGACTTCCCGTAAGCTCTTGCTGTCCGGATTCACCTCTAGGCCGTACCGCACCCTCGCGTCGGAGTCGCTCGGCGTGTACCCCCGGATCGGCCAAGCGTCCGCGCCCTCGAACCATAAGCGGACGTTTTCCCACCCCGGCCGGCCGCCGCCGCCGCCCATGAACGGTCCCCGCTCGAGCGGCTTGCCGAGGGCGCAGCCCGCGCAGCGCCCGAGCCACGCGCCGAGAAATTTGTCGCGCCATTGCGCCTCGGTCATCGACCGGGGCAGCAGGCGGGGGCCGTCCGGCCGCTCGGCGCGGATCGCCTCCAGATCGTTCGGCTCGCGGAACTCGAACCCTTCCTGGATCGGCAGCGCCGTCAGCGCTTCGTAGACGTCCATTAATTCCCGGTCGTCTTCCCCGGCCGCTTCGATGCGCGCCGAGAAGCCTTCTACGTCGCAGCCTTCCTGCCTCCGCTGGATCAACTCGTCCTTCAAGAGCGCCGCCAACATCGGAACTCGCGCCATGCTCCACACTCCTTCGTCCCATTCGGATATATCATCAGTATAGAGGGACGAACGGGCGGAATCTTCCCAAATCACGGCCCCGAATTCTCAAAAATTGCGGAAACCCGATGCCGCTCCCGGAAGGCGGACGGCGACATGCCGGCTTCGGCTTGGAACGCGCGATAGAACGTCGCCGCGCTCTGGAAGCCGCTCGCGAAGCAGACGTCGAGAACATCCTGGTCCGTCGTCATCAGCAGCCGCTTCGCTTCGTTCAATCGCAGCCGCTGCAAGTAGTCCTTGAACGTCTTCCCCGTCGCGTCCTTGAACGCATGGCTCAGCCTCGAGGCGCTCACGCCGAGCTCGAGCCGTTCGGCGACGCTCCTTAAGTCGAGCGGATCCCGGAACCGTTCCTCCAGGAACGCGAGCACCGGCCGAATCTTGGCGAAGTCTCGGACGAGCCGCCGCCAGTGCTCCTGGGCGACGGGCTCCGATTCGCGGCGCAGCAGCAGCACGGACAGCTGCAGCAGCGCGCTCTTGACCATGCTCCCGCAGCCCTCCCGCCGATCCCGAAGCTCCTCCCATACGGTGCGGATGAGCGGAGCGAGCCTTCCCGCCAAAGGATCGTCGCCCGGGATATGATTTCGAAACCGGCCGGGGGAGTACGCGAACGGAAGCAGCAGCCTCACGTCCTCCGCCAGCAAATAGTTCGGGTCGAAATTCAGGAAAATGTACGTGCTCGGCTCGGCTTCGTCCGATTGGGCGATATGCAGCTCCTGATTGTTCACGACGAAGATGTCGCCGGGTTCGGCGCGATACCGCTTCTCGCCGAAATAAAACCAGCCTCCCCCGGACACGCAAAGCCCGATCTCCAGACTCGTATGCACGTGCAGCGGCTCGAGTCTCGCCTTCGGCGTCCACAGGAAGGCGTTCACCGGCACTTCCGGATGCTCGTAAGTGATCTTAAGGCGCATCGTCCCACGCCCTCCCGTTTCCGATTCGCCCGGCCTCCCGACCTCGGCCCGAGCCTCTTGCCGTGAGTGTAGCACGACGCTTCTCGCGACGCTACTGCGAAAAGCGGCCGAACCGGTTTCCCCGATTCGGCCGCTCCATTACCATTCGACGACGAGACCGTCGTAAGCGCACAACGCGCCGAGCGCCGCGACCTTGCCTTCGAGCTCGTCATGCGGATAGGCGCCTTGATGCGAGAAGTGGGTCGCGACGATGCGCGTCCGCTCGGTGACGGCGCCGACGCTCCGCAGCTTCTCCAGCATCCTGCGGAAATCGCCTTCGTTCAGATGCTCCTTGCCCGCCGGATGCCGCCAGATCGTGCCTTCCAGGACGACGGCGTCCAACGCGCGGCCCTCGAGCTCTTCCCATGCCGCATCGGCGTAGTAGCCGCTGTCGGACGCGTACAGAAGCGAGGAAGCGCCGTCGCTGACGATATAGTTCATCGCGTCGCCGACCTTCAGGTGATGCGCCGCCTCGATCGCGCGTACCGTGTACGGCCCCAGTTCGACGGTGCGGCCGGGCAAGACCGGCACGCGACGGATTTCCGCGGCGCGGTCGCTGCCGCCGGCGTCCCACTTCGTCCAGACCGACGGCCCGGCGACCATCGTCAGCTCGGGCAGTTCGGTCGCGAGACGGAACGCCTTGCCTCGCAAAGAGAGGTTCCCGGGATCGAAATGGTCCATATGGCTGTGCGTGACGAGCGCGTAAGGGACCTTCGTAAGGGACAGTCCGAGCGCCGCGCACGAGGCGAACAGGTCCGGCCCCATATCGATCAATAGATCGTCGTTGACCAGCGCGCTTTGCCGTCTTCGTACGTTCTTGCCTCCGCGCGAGCGGGCGTAGGCGCACGTCTCGCAATCGCAGAACGGGGAGGGGACGCCTTCGGCGGCCCCGGTTCCAAGGAAGGTCAGCTTCATCCTTGATCATCCTTTCCTTCGTGTCGGAGGTGCGTTATGGGGTCATCGGCTCCCCGGGCTCGGCGGAGGTAAAGCGGAAATGATCGAAATACAGCGTTACCGGCGCGCCCTGCCGCCACATCCACAGCTCGATGCCGCGCATCCGCGTCAAATCCAAACCGACCTGACGCAGCGGGATTCGGATCGTCTCGGCGCTTCCGGCGCGCACGTACTGCATGAACGAGTCGTCGGATTTCCCGTCGGTTTGACTGAATTTTACATAAAATTGAACCGTCTCGCCGGGATTATATACGTCGAATTCCACCGTCTCGAAACCCGACCAATCCGCGCTCCGGAACCCCGTGCCCGCATGCCACAAGCGAAGGTTCGGGAAATTCGCGTTCGCCCGGAACTCCGCTTTCATCGAAGCTTCGCCTTGCGTCGCGTAGTCGTTCGACGCGCTGACGTTCACCGTCGACGTCGCGAACCGGCTCACGTCCTCCGCCGTCTCCGCTTCGTTCAACGCGATCGCATGCGGCGCGGCGGTCTCGTACACGGCCAGCGTGCGCTCGATCTCGCGAACGCGCCCGTCCTTCGTCACGACGATGCGGACGTCGTGCTCCCCGGGAGACAGCGCGAGCGTCGCCGTTAACTTGTCGTGCCCGGCCGCCTGCGCCGCAAGGGCGAGCGGCGAGCCGTTCAACGTCGCGCTCGCGCCCGGCTCGGCGTAGACGGTCACCTCCCGGGTGCCGTCGGCCGGGGCTCGAATCGCGACGATCGCCGGCAGCTCGAGCGGCTCGGCGACGATCTCTCGCGCCAGCGCCGCGCGCACCTCGCCCACGAGCGCCGGATCGCCCTCGTCGTACGCCTTAATATCGTCGTACAGCCGGTCGTAGAACGGACGAATCGCGTCCCGGTACGGGAACGCCTCGCCGAGGCCGAGCCGTTCGCCCGTCTCGCGCAGGCGCCGCTCGTACAACCAGAGGTATTCGTAATCCTCCATGCTCTCGCGCAGCGCCTCGAGCCGAATCGTGCCGATCGGCCCGTCGACGCCGACCTCGGTGCCCGGATAGAACAAGTACCCGTCGCCGTTCGCCCCCGGGAACGCAAGCGGATCCGTCCACACGTCCCGGCTTACGTACTGATACGTTCCGTTCACGGACGCGTACTTCTGGAACTGCGTCGTCGCCCAATACAGGGTACCCTCCACGCCGTAATCGTGCTGCATCCAAGCCAGCAGACGCGTGCCGACCAAGTCGTCGTCCAGATGGTACGACGGGAACGGATGCGTCGGCTTCACATACGTGTACCACCACACATGATCCCCGGCCGCCTGCCGTTCCTTAGCGAAGTCGGGGTCGAACTTGTCGATGGACGGCACCCAGATGTCAAGGTCGCCGACCAGCTCGTCGACCGGCTGGATCGTCACGAGATGCGGCACGTCCGGCGCGGCTTGCGCAAGCGCGGCGGTAATGTGACGTACGCGGCCGTACTTCGCGGCGGTCGGCTCGTCGATTTCGCTGACGTAAAAGTACGCCTTCTCGAGCAAGCCTTCCGCCCGCAATCGATCGACGAGCGCCTTGATCTTGGCCGTATCCGGTTCGCCGTCCGCCGTGCGGTAATACGGCAGCCGATACGCGGAAACCCGAGGATCGTTAATATACTTAGGCCCATGGGTAACGTAATATTCGATGTCCGCATCGGGGATCGGCAGGTAGCCCGGCGTCAGCCGATGCTCCACGGATGCCCAATAATACTTTTCGATATATGCCCACGCCTCTTCGCCCACGACGTTCCCGTGCGCTTCTTGAATCGGTCCGCCCCAGACGCCGAAGTTCGTCTTGGCATGGCTCTCGTCGGTCAGCTCGAAATCCCACACCGTCAGCTCCACGGGAACGCGGACGGGCGTCCCTGTTTCATGCAGGAACAGCTCCCCCGTATAGACTCCCGCCGGCTGACCCTTGGGCACGAACACCTTCACCCATATGCCTTGGTTTTGTCCCGCCTCCACGGTCAGCATCCCGTTCAGCGGGATGAGCGCGTCCGGATACCACCCCTTCGGGTACGCCGCGGTCGTCGACGTCTTTACCTCGATATAGTGCTGCCGGAACAGCTCGATATGCTCCGCGCCGATTTTCTCCGGGCCGTCCGTCCGCTTCAAATCGCCGATGGACACCTGCAGCTTGCGCAGACCGTCCGTCCCCGCCTTGACGATCACTTGTCCGCTCTCGTATTCGTTGCGGGCGGCCTCGAGCTTCAGGGCCGCGGCAGCCTCGCCTCCGGGGAACGGCTGATCTCGCATCACCTTCTCCGTATTCGTGGGCGCCCAAACCTGGAGATCGGGGGCTTCCGCTTCGGAGAAGCCGGTCAGCGTCAATAGCGCGAGCATCAGCAGGAGCGCAGGCGCGGCGGCTCGCATGGCGAAACGTTTCATTATGTCATCCTCCTCGCATCGTATAAACTTGGGATTATGAACGAACTCCCCGAACCGCAGGTCGGGATCCGGGGAGTCGTTCTTAGATGATGAAGAAGCGTATGAATTATTGCTTGTAGCGCTCGTAGGCCGCCGTATAGAGCTCTAAGTAATCCTTCAAGCCCATCCGCTCGATCGTAGCGACGTAGTTGTCCCATTCGCTGAACGGAAGATCGCCGGTAATGAACTTGTCCGTGCTCTCGCTGACGTACTTGTCGATGTCCGTGTGCAGCGGGGTGAAGCGCGTCAGCTCTTCCGCCGTATACAGGAATTGCGGCCACACCTCTTCCGGCCAGTACGGCTTCACTTTCTCGGCCGCGGCCATGCTCTCCGGCGAAGCTTCTCCGCCCTTGAACGTCTTGGCGGTCAGCATCGCCGGATACCATCCGCCGGCCCACGACACGAACTTGGAGGAGTCCTTCAAGTATTCCTCGGTATACTCGAGCGTCCCGTCCGGCTGTTCGGTGTAGCTCAAATCCTTGATGCCCATGAAGAACAGCTTGCTGCCCTCCTCGCTGTAGAAATAATCGATCCACCGCACCGTCGCTTCGGGATGTTCGTTCTTATCCGTAATGACGAAGGCGCCCGGGTCGATGAGCGGGGAGCGCGCCCGCGAGAAGATGCGGTCGCCGTGCGGGCCGCTCAAGGCGGGAGCGCCGACGAAGTGCTCGATCGTCACGCCGCCGATCGCGTGCGGGCTGTTGGTAACGGACGAGCCGACGAGCCCCTCGTCCATCAGGGCGTTGACCTCCGGACCTTTGATCGTCAGCAAATTTTCGACAAGCAGCCCTTCCGCGTACAGATTGTGCATGTATTCCAACAGCTCCTTGTACCGCGGATCCGTCGGAATGTACCGCAGCGCGTTCGTCTGCGGGTCGATATCGACCCGGTTGTGAACGTTCCCGCGGTTGCCGAGCCCCCAGGCTCCTTTCAATTCGTCGAGCAAGGAGCCGTAGCCGCTCGCCGCGTACGGAATTTCGTCGGCTTGACCGTTGCCGTTGATGTCCGTCGACTTGACGGCCTTCAAGTATTGGTAGTACTCTTCGGTCGTCTCCGGTTCCTTCAGACCGAGCGCGTCGAGGAACGCTTGGTTGTACCATAGCTTCGAACCGATCAGCACGGAGGTGAAGTCGGGAGCATAGAACGTCGGGAAGCCGTAGATGTTGCCGTCCGGCATCGTCAGCCCGCGCTTCACCTCCGGATACTGCTCCAGCATCTTCTTGAAGTTCGGGGCGTACTTGTCGATGAGATCGTTCAGCGGGATAAAGATGCCTTGCTGCCCGTAATTCATCAGGTCCGCCGTCGACAATCGGGCCGTGTGGAAGGCGTCCGGATAATCGCCGCCCGCCAGCACCAGGTTCCGCTTCTCCGCCAAGCTCTCCGCCGGCGTCAACTGGAAATCCACCTCGACGTTCGTCATCTTCGCGTACTGCTGCCAGACGGGCAGCGCGTTCCAATCCGCCGGCGCGGACGCCGCCTTCCCGGCGAAGAACGTCAGCTTGATCGGCTCCTGCACGATCGGGAACCCGCTTTCGCTGACGGCGGAGCCGCCTTGCCCTTCGGTCGCTTGCCCTTCGGTCGCTTGCTCGCCGGACGGCGCGGCTTCTCCCGGCGGCGGCGTGCCCGCGTCGTTCGAGCATGCGGCCAGCATGCTTGCCGTCATGACGCTCGCGAACATGGCGCGAGTCCAACGTTTCGTTTTCAACATTCCTAACCCTCCCTAATCTAGATTGAACATGCTATGTGCGAACAAAGGCTTGCCTAGGATTAGCCCTTGAGTGCGCCGATCATCATGCCTTTCACGAAATATTTCTGCAGGAACGGGTACAGCAGAAGCACCGGTACGTTCGCCACGAGCACGATCGCGTATTTGATCGCTTCCGCCTCCATCAGGTACGTCTGGGTCGACGCGTTCATGCTGCCGGCCATCTGGTCGACCTCGGACTTGATCAAGATTTCTCTCAGGAACAGCTGCAACGGGTACAGCTCGCGGTCGTTCAGATAAATCAACGCGTTGAAGTAAGAATTCCAGTGGCCGACGCCGTAAAACAATATCATCACCGCAATAATCGGCATCGACAGCGGAAGCACGATCCGCCAGAGCGTCTGGAAGTTGGAGCAGCCGTCGATCGCCGCGGACTCTTGAATTTCGTTCGGAATGCTGGTCTGGAAGAAGGTTCGCATGATGATGATGTTCCAGACCGAGACGGCTCCCGGGACGATCAGCGCCCACATCGTGTTGACGAGGCCGAGATTCTTAACGAGCAAGTATGTAGGGATCAAGCCTCCGCTGAAAAACATCGTAAAGACGATGAAGGCGGTAATCGCGTGGCGCCCCGCGAAATCCTTGCGCGACAGCGGATAGGACGCCAAGACGGTCATGATCAAGTTGAGCGAGGTGCCCAGCGCCGTGTAAAGGATCGTATTGCCGTACCCGGTCAAAATTTCCCGATTGGCGAAGATGCGTTCATACCCGACGAACGACAGCTCCTTCGGGAACAGCCACATCTCCCCGCGCAGCACCGTAAGCGGGTTGCTGATCGAGGCGCTGGCGACGAAGACGAGCGGATACAAGACGACGAGGAGAATGACGGACAAGACGGCATAAATGATGATTCCTACGATTCTATCGGATAACGTGTCGCGCATCGGCGTCCCCCCCTTACCAAAGACTCGTTTCGTTCACTTTGCGCGCCGCCTGATTCACGAGGACGAGCAGGATGCAATTAATGACGGAGTTGAACAGGCCGACGGCCGCGGAGAAACTGTACTCCGCTCCGATGATGCCCCGCTGGTACACGTAGGTGGAGATGACGTCGGAGCTTTCCAAGTTCAGAGAATTCTGCATCAAGTAGATTTTCTCGAAGCCGATCCCCATGATGCTGCCCACGTTCAAGATGAGCAGGATGACGACGGTGGGCAGAATGCCCGGCAGATTGATGTGCCAGATGCGGCGCAGCCGGCTGGCGCCGTCGACCCTCGCCGCCTCGTGCAGCGTCGGGTCGATGCCCGCGAGCGCCGCGAGGTAGATGATCGAGCTCCATCCCATCCCTTGCCAGACGCCGGAGAAGACGAAGATCGTCTTGAACCACTCGGGCTCGGTCAAGAAGGAGATCGTCTCGCCGCCGAACGCGCGAATGACGTGGTTGACGACGCCGTATTGCGGATTCAAGAAAATGAAGACCAGGCCCACCATCACGACGGTCGACAAAAAGTGCGGCGCGTAGGTGACGGTTTGGACGAGCCGCTTGAAGAACGTGCTTCGGACTTCGTTGATCAGCAGCGCAAGAAGGAGCGGAACCGGAAACCCGACGGCCAGCTCGTATAAGTTGATGCCGATCGTGTTCTTGATCAATCTCCAAAAATAGTAACTGTTGAAGAACCGTTCGAAGTGGTCGAAGCCCGTCCATACGCTCCCCCATATGCCCTTAGCCGCGACGAAATGCTTGAACGCGATCTGAACCCCGTACATCGGGACGTAGTCGAAAATGACGAAGTACGCGATCACCGGAGCGATCATGACGTATAAATCCCAATTTTTCCGCAGCGACCTGCGGAGCACCGCTAGTTTCAATGACCATCCCCCCTTGTTCGCAGGCGATGCGGAAGCCGCCCGCTATGCGTCGAGCATCCATGCTTCGGGAGGCTTCACCCGGACGACGCCGCCCCCCTGCCGAATCGATTCGGTGGCGGCGCAGCCGACCGCGATGCTCATGCGTCCCGCGATCGGCGGGGCGACGGGCGGCTTGCCCTCCAGGATCATGTCGACGAAATCCTCGCAAATTTTCGGATCCGCCCCGTTGTGCGAGCCTTCGGCCTTCTTGATGTCGTACACTCGGTCCGACAAGTCCTTCCACGTGTTCGACTTGCGCGTCCGCAAGTAGACCTTCTGCTCTTCTTCGTTGTTTTCGATCCGTCCGTGCGTGCCGATGACGGTGTAGTTCCGCTGATAATCCGGGGTGAACAAACATTGCGAGTAAGACGCTTTAATGCCGCCCTCCAGCTCCATCAGCACCATACTGTTGTCTTCGACGTCCACCTCTTCCCGGAACGCGCATTGCACCAAGGCGCCGGTCCGGGCTTCGGGGCAGCGGTGCTTCTCGGCGCAGTCGGGGCAGGTGAGCCCGTTGGGCTTGTCTCCGCCGAAGTAGTCCAATCCCCCGAAGGCGCTCACCTTAACGGCGTACCGTCCGGTCAGCCAATGGATGATGTCGATGTCGTGAGAAGCTTTCTGCAGCAGCAGCGATGTCGTGCGCTTCGAGCTGCCGTGCCAGCTATGATAGTAATAATCGCTGCCGAGGCCTACGAAATGCCTTACCCATACCGCCTTCACGTCCCCGATTTCCCCGGCCGCGATGATCTCCTTCATCGTCCGGTACATGTTCATATACCGCATGTTGAAGCCGATCATGAAGTGCTTGCCGGAGCGGCGCCAGGCCTCCAGGATGCGGTCGCAGCCCTCGACCGTAATCCCGAGCGGCTTCTCGCAATAGACGTGCTTCCCAGCCATGAGCGCGGCCGCGGCATGCTCCTCGTGAAGATCGTCCGGAGAGGCGACGACGATCGCGTCGATATCCGGCCTTGCGAGCAGCTCGCGATAATCGCTTGTCACGAAGGCTTCCGGGTTGATCCGGTCGCGGAATTTCTCCAACCGGCTCGGGTCGATGTCCGCGCCCGCCACGACCGCCGATCTTCCGTCCGGTCGATGCCAATACTTGGCGAACCCCGATCTCCAGCCGAGACCGATCACCCCGATGCGAAGCTGTTCCATGTTGGTCTCTCCTCCTCTAGCGTATCCGGGTCGCGTCGGACGATTGTCTGACGATCAGCCGGTGCGGCATCAGCAGCTTGAACGGCAGCGGGTGATCCCCGTTCATCTGATCGACCAGCACCTTGGCCGCCATCTCGCCCATCTCGGTCTTCGGGATGTGAACCGTCGAGAGCGGAGGAGATGTGTACTGGGAAATCTCGATGTTGTCGAGCCCGACGAAGGCGACGTCCTCGGGAATCCGAAGGCCCATCTCGGCCGCGGCCCGCATGGCGGAGATGCCCATCATGTCGCTCGCGGCGAATACGGCCGTCGGCCTCTCGTCGGGCGGAAGGCGCATCATGTCCGACATTCGCTCGAAGCTGACGTTGACGTCCCATTCCGTATTCGCGATCCAACGGGGATCGATGTCGAGACCCGCCTCCTGCATGGCGAACCGGTAGCCGCGGTACCGCTTCTCCCGCTCCATGTCGCCGGTCAGCCCCGCGCCTCCGATGAACGCGATCCGACGGTGGCCCCGGTCGATCAAGTGCTGCACGGCCGCGCCCGCCGCGCCGACCCGATCGTACATGACGACCGGAATCGTCGGATCGGAGACGTCGATGCCGACGACGACGGGGACGATGCTTTTGACCGCTTCGTACGCCTCCTCGGGAATCCGCTCGATCAAGATGATGCCGTCCAGCTTCGCGTCTTGCACAAGCTTCCGCAGCACCGTCTCCCCCCGAAGCTCTTCGATCGGGATGACGTATGAGAGTACGCAATTCAGCTCCGTCAGCTTCTTCTCGACGCCCGCCAAGATCGGCGAGAAATACGGATGGTTGTATTTGTTTTGCGGGACGGACACGATGCAGCCGACCTGCCGGAACGCGGCGGCGCGCGGCGTTCGCTTATAAGGCTCGACCGGCGCGGCCGCAGGCGCCTCGCCGGCGAGGTAGCCCAGCGCCTTAGCGGTCTTGATGACCCTCACCTTCGTCTCTTGGCTGATATGTCTGCTAGAGTCGTTATTCAATACACGGGATACGGTAGAGATGGACACCCCCACTTGGAGGGCGATGTCTTTCAAAGTCGGCAAGCGACCGACCCCCTTTTTGCGCAATTACCCAAATTTTGGGCCAAAGTTGCCAAGCAAATAATATCAGCGCGTTCACGACACCGTCAATTGAATTTTGCGTAAATTGTTAAACTTTGGGCCCAAATTTACATATCATTAATCGATTCTCTCCGTCAGCGGAACGGCAAAGAGGCCTTCCCGCGCCATGCGGGAAAGCCTCCGTCCTTTTTTTCCGATTCGGCTTCGCCTATTCCTTCTTCTCCGTCTTCGTTTCGTCGCCCCATAACGTCGCGCCGCCGCCCATCGACTGCCTCCAAGCGTGGCGCCACCGGTGAACGTCCATGAAGCCGATCGGCTTCATGTTCGCCCGCCCTTCGCGGTTCGCGATCGCCGGGAACGGCTTGTGCGGCTCCGCTTGGTACCAATACGCGACCGTCGCGAGGTCCAACGTCAGGCTGTTGTCGTGTCCGTGCTCGATGCTCGCGCGCAGCGACTTGTCGAAGTAAACGGGGTCTTCGAGCAGGAACCGGTAACAATGCGTCCGCCCCATCCACCCGAGCTTGTCGGGGACGCGCGCGTAGCCGAAATACGGGTGCGAATACACCTCGTTCGGGCACCACGAGCTGTTGAAGAAATCCTCCGTCCCGGTGCCGTGCAACGAGCCCGGCCAGTCCTCGCCGTCGATCAGCCACATGTCGTCTCCTTCCCCGTACCACATCGGGCCCGGGCTGTCGACGTAATAGTTCAAGCCGACGAAATGCCCCTTCCCTTCGATGTCCGCGAAGACGTAATTATGCCTGTCCGTTGCGTTATTCCCTTGCGGCGCCACTACGCCCCACTCCGTCTCGCCTTCCTCCGGGCGCACCTCGGTCAGCTCCCGGTTCCACCATGCGTGGAATCGGCCGAGCGAATCGGGAATGCTCTCGTGCCGCTCGTAATCGATGTAATAATACAAGCTCGCAAGCTCCGATTCCGAATCGTTCTCCAACGTAATGCGCGCGCCGGCGCCGAACGGCATCGGGAAGTAACAGTTCAACGCCCTGCCCTGATGCGGCGCCGCGGCGAGCGGCAGCGAAGCGAAGTTGTATTCTTCCCCCCAGCCTTGTCCGAAAAAGTCGCCTAACGGCGACAGGACGCTCGGCTCTTCTTCGCCGTCCCAATACATGCGGAGAACCGCGTTTCGGCGGATGAACTTGTCCTGCGTGTTCAGCGTCATCCATATATGCTTGACGATGCCGGCTCCCTCGATCGACGCCAGCTCGACCGTCTCGCCCGGCGCCAAGCGGATAAAGTCCTTGTTGCCGCCCGTCCGATCGTAACTCGATATTCGCTTCGTCTTCACCTTATTTTGCAATTGCATGATATTCGCCAATGGTCCCGGCATACTGAACGCAACCTCCGATCGGGTTCTGATTTCCCTTCGATTATACCGCCGATGCCGCGGAATGAATTTAGCCTCGGTTGTACAACGTTTATCAATTTTTGCTTTCGCAGGAGGCATTCCATGATATAATCGCCGGTAAATCAAACCTTACACTACATTCGCTCGGAGGGGATCGTCGTGCTGGCGTCTTTCCAATACGTGTTTTGGCGGGGCAAGCGGCAATTTCTGCTGGAGGCGGACACGAACGCGGCTTGGGTGCTGTTCGCCGTCGAGGACGGCGCCTTCCGCTTCCGCGTCGGGAGCGCCGCGGGCGTCGCCGAGGCGGGCGACGTCGTCGCCTGTCCGCCGGGGACGCTGTTCCATCGCCATGCGCTGTCCCCCGTCACCTTCCACTTCCTTCGTCTCGAGCTGGACGACCCGTCTCCCGCTTACCTCTCGGAGGGCAAAGTCCGCGTCGCGAACCGTTCGAGACTCGCTTCCGATCTGGTTTTGCTGCGGCGCTTCGCGGAGGATCCGTCGCCGGAAGCGGAACGGTTGAAGCGCCATCTGCTGGAGGATATAATCTCCTTCTGCTTCCAGGACCGCGGCCGGGAAGCCGATAAATCCTCGGAGGATGCGCGGATGACGAGCGCGGCCGCGCTCATTCGCGACCGGGCCGGCGAGAAGGCGTTCGGCATCCGCCAAGCCGCGGAGGCCGCGGGCCTTACGCCCGTCCAATTTTCCCGCAAATTCCAAGCCGCCTTCCGCACGACGCCCGTCCGCTACTTGACGGAATGCCGCATCAAGCTTGCCAAGGAGCTGCTGGCGGACACGAACTTGACGCTCGAAGAGATCGCCCCCCGCTGCGGATACGAGAACGCCTTCTATCTTAGCCGCGTCTTCAAGCAAGTCGTCTCGACCTCGCCCTCGGCGTACCGGAAGGCGTGTCAGGTGTAGCCGCTTACCGCCACGAACCGGCGCACCTGAGCCACATAACTGCAGTTTCGCAGCTATTCCTTCATGGAAGGGATGCTGCGAGCGAAATCGCTGTATTTCTGCAGTTATTGGCTATCCAGACGCAAAAAAACGCCCCGAAGGGCGTTCCCGTCGCGGCCGGCGCGCCTTACTGGCCGCGGCGGACGAGCCGGCGCTCGATCAGCTGCGCCAGCTGGCGGCGGCGATGCTTCTTCACGCGGTCCAGCTGCGCGTCCATCTCTTCGTCTACGCGCAATATCGCGTGCAGATGCGACGCCACGATCGCGAGCGCGAACAGCAGCCACAGGGCGCTGAATATCGTCGGCAGCGTCCAGCCTTCCCCGATCGACAGCCGCGGCACGGCGTAAATCAACATGCCGAGCGCGGCGCTCATATACAAGATGTGCTTCGTCGTCTTGTTCATCACGGTCGCTCCCCTTCCTTTTCCAAAACCTTACCCTAAGTGTATGAGACAGGCCGCCCGAATAGACCACGGGTCCGCTTCCGCCCGGGCGAGCCCAAATTTCTCCGCGATTCACCATCGTACAGACGCCCTCATATGATGTTCTTAGTCTATGTCGCCACACTCCTCGCAGTCGGAAGGAGAGCCCGTATGTCAAAAACCAAAGTCAAGGTGCTGTCGATCCAGACGGAAGCGCCTGAGGCCGCCCACACGCTATGGGTGAGCTCGAAGCTGCTGCGCAAGTGGGGCATCGCTCCGCGGCAATCCGTCAACCTTCGGTTCGGCGCATTCCGCAGCTACGTCAAGATTATGCCGTTGAAAACCCCCGGCCTCGTCCGCGTCAGCGGCAGCCTCGCGTCGGGTATGGGTCTCGGCCGCGGCGCCTTGCTTCGGGCGTCGTTCCGGACGTCGTCGCAGACGATCTCGGTCGGGCCGGTCATCGGCGTCATCATGTCGCGCGCGTCTCCGCAGGACACGAATCGTCCGTTCGGGGATACGACGACGTTTTGCCGGGAGCTGGTCGCCGCGGCGAAGAAGGAAGGCTGCTTCGTCTACTTCTTCACGCCCTCGGACATCGGCAGCAGCCACGGCACGATCTCCGGTTGGACGTACGACAAGGGATGGAAGCGAGGGACGTTCCCGATGCCGGACGTGCTGCACAATCGCTTGACCTCCCGGAAGTATGAAAACCTGGAGAGCGTCCAGCAGCTGTTCCATGAAGCCAAGACGCGCCACGGCACGCAAGTGTTCAATGAAAAATATTTGGATAAAACCGAAGTATTCTCCGCCTTGAAGCAGGAAGCGTCCGTGCAGAAGCATCTTCCGGAGTCGCACGCCTTCACCGGCTACGACGTGCTTAAGGCGATGGCGGCGAAGCACCGCATCCTGTTTTTGAAGCCGATCCGCGGCTCGTTGGGCAAGGGCATCATCCGCGTCGCGCGGACCGAGACCGGCGTCTACGCCTGCCAGTACAGCGAGACGAACGGCACCCGGCGGGTCAATTATCCGTCGCTGGCCAAGGTGTACGCGGCGGTGTCGCCCCGGCTGAAGCGGCAGAGGTTCCAAATCCAGCAAGGGCTGCAGCTGGCGTCGGTCGGCGGCCGGCCGATCGACTTCCGCGCCTTGGCGCAGAAGGGGGCCACCGGCCAATGGGGCGTCACGTCGATCGTCGGACGGATCGCGGGGCCGAACCATTTCGTCTCGAACCTGGCGAAGGGCGGCACGATCGCGAGCATGAAGGACGCGCTTCAGAGCTCCGACCTCCCCGTCGGCCGCCGGGGGGCGGCGATGGCCTCGCTTCGCAAAGCGGCGGTGGACATCGCGAAGGCCGTCGACAAGACGATCGACGCGCATTTCGGCGAGCTCGGGGTCGATCTCGCCGTCGACAAGAGCGGCCGCGTCTGGCTGCTCGAGGTCAATTCGAAGCCGTCGAAGAACGACAATACGCAGCTGACCGAAGGCAAGATCCGGCCTTCCGTGAAGACGCTCGTGCAATACGCAAGATATTTGGCGAAGCTGTAACCGCCGCGCGCGAAGGAGGCGACACCGACATGAACGATCGCGATGCGATCGCGCCGGAACCGGCGTACCTCGGTATCTTGGTTTGCCCGAAGGCGGGCCCCCTCCCGTTCGGGTCCCGCGCGTTCTACCGGCGGCTCGCGACGGCCGGTCGGTCGCTCGGTCTCGCGGTGTACGTCTTCGCGCTCGAGTGGGTCGATTGGCGCCGCCGCCTCGTCCGCGGGTACGCCTTCGACGACGCCGGCGCCCGTTGGACGCCCGGCGCGTTCCCGCTGCCGCGGCTCGTCTACGACCGCGCGTTCCCGCGCACGAAGGAGCAGCTGATGCGCCTTCGCGCCGGCGTCGCGCGTCTCGCGGCGCAGCCGGGCGTCTCGGTGCTCGGCCGCGGCCTCGGCGGCAAGCTCGACGTGTATCGGCTGCTCAGGGCGGAGCCGAAGCTCGAGGGCTTGCTGCCGTCGACGGAGCCGTACGCCGGCCCCGCCTCGCTCGCCCGATGGCTGCGGGAGCGCGGGGACGTCGTCGTCAAGCCGCAAGGCGGGACGCACGGCAAAGGCGTGTTCCGGCTGCGGAAGACGACCTTAGGCGCATACGAGGCGCGCGGGCGCACCGCCTCGAACGGGAGTCTCGCGCTCCGGTTCGCGAGCCTCGACTCGCTGCTCCGGTGGGCGGACGCGCGGCTCATCGACGGTCGACCGTTCCTCCTCCAGCCGTATCTCGAGCTGACCACGCGCGAAGGCGCGCCGTTCGACGTCCGGGCGCTCGTGCAGAAGAACGGCGAAGGGCGGTGGACGTTCACCGGCGCCGCCGCGCGCATCGGCGCGATCGGCGGATTGACGTCGAATCTGCACGGGGGCGGAACGTCCCGCCCGGCGGCCGACGTGCTGCGGGAGCGCTTCGGCGCCGCGAAGGCGGAACGCGCCCTGCGCCGCATCGAACGCGCCGCGTCGGCCATCCCGCCCGTACTGGAGCGCAGTCACGGACCGCTGCTCGAGCTCGGCATCGACTTCGGCGTCGACGCCGGGGGGCGGGTTTGGGTGCTTGAAGTCAACTCGAAACCTGGAAGAACGTCATTCACGCGTCTTGACGACGACCACGTCGGAATCGCGGCCGTGACAAGTCCGATTCGCTATGCGCGGTACGTCCTGGACCGGCAACTGGGAGGACAGAACAAATGAGTTTGACGTTAAGCAAGATCCATTTCACGAAAAAAACGGATAGAGCGGTTTACGTCACCTCGGCGCTCGCGAAGCAGCTTCGGCTGCGCGGCGGGCGCACGGTGGACGTCCGCCTGGGGGGCAAGACCGTGTCGGCCGAGGTCCGTCCGCTGCGGCGCAAGGGCAAACATATGTATTTGCCCTACCTCCTCCGCGAGTCGCTGCGGGCGCCCAAGACGGGCAGCATCTACCTGGCGACGAGCGAGGGCGGCACGACGGTCCGGCTCGGTCCGCTAATCGGCATACTAACGAGCGGCGGCGGATCGATCGATCGGCCGTTCGGCACTCGAACCTATATGATCAAGGAATTCCTGCGGGCGGGCGGCGAAAAGGCGTATTTCTTCGCGTTCACGCCGCGGGACGTCAACTGGGACCAGAATACCGTGCTCGGTTATTTCTTGAATGCGAACGGAACCTGGTCGCGCAAGACCGTACCGCTGCCGGACGTCGTCTATAACCGGCTCGCGAGCCGGGCCGCGGACGTCTCCTACAGCATGGAGCAGCTGAAGCAGCGATTTCTGCGCCGCAACATTCCCGTGTTCAACTGGAGCTTCTATAACAAGTGGGACGTCTACCGCATGCTCGAAGACGAACCCGACGCTTACAAGCACGTGCCGGAGTCGACGATCAACCCGACGCCCGAACGGCTGAAGGAGATGCTTCAACGCCATAAATTTATCTATTTGAAGCCGACCGGAGGCAGTCTCGGCAAGGGAATATACCGAATTACGTACGCCCCTGGCAAAGGGTACTTCGCCCGCTTCCGCCGGAACGGGAAAAACGTGCTTCTGCGCTTCCAGAAGTTTTCCAGCCTCGCCGCGATGCTCGGCGCCTCGAACGGCCGCTTACGCCGTTACGTCGCGCAGCAAGGCATCCGATTGATCGAAATCGACGGCTGCCCGATCGACTTCCGCTTCCACCTCGTTCGCGACAACTCGAACGACTGGGTCGTCGCCGGCGTGGGCGCCAAGATGGCGGGCCGGGGCAGCGTGACGACGCATATCAAGAACGGCGGCACGCTCATGACGCCGCAGCAAGCGCTCGGACGCGTCTTCGGCAACGACGCGGGCAAAGTTCTCGATCGCATGAAGGACGTCTCGATCAAGCTCGCGGACGCAATTCAGAGCAGCTCTCGCCATCATGTCGGCGAGCTCGGCTTCGACCTCGGCGTCGACCAGAACGAGGCGATCTGGATGTTCGAAGCGAACTCCAAGCCGGGGCGTTCGATCTATAAACACCCGGCGCTCAAAGACGAAGGGCGGGAGACGCTGTCCCTCGTGTTCCAGCACTGCCTGTATCTCGCGAAGTTTCGAAAGGGGGGGAAATCGTAGATGGACCTCCAGACCCATCGCCTCAACGCGCAAACGAAGAACTCCCCCGCGACCGTCGCCGCTATTCTGACCTATCGGGACAATACCCGCATCTTCCGGGGCAACCGCGACAACTTCATCGACCTGCTGCGCACCGCGAAGAAAGAGGGCGTCACCGCCTACATCGTAGCGCAGGACGATCTCGACCTTCGCGCTCGCAAGCTGAAGGGGTATGTGTACAGCGCTTCTAAGCGGAAGTGGGTGCTCGGCGAGCGCCCCTTCCCGGATATCGTCTACAATCGCATCCCGTACCGGAAGTTCGAGCAGCTGCCCGAGGTTCAAGAGATCATCCGGGAGTGCCTCGCGCACCCGACGATACGGTTTTTCAATCCGTCGTTCTTCAGCAAGTGGAGCTTGTTCGAGTGGCTGAAGGAATCGAAGCTGACCCGGGGCCATATCCCGGAAACCGTGCGCCTGACCGGACTCAGCGACTTCGCGCGCATGGTCCGCAAGTATCGGAACGTCTACTTGAAGCCGGTTAAGGGGAAGGCCGGCAAGGGCATTATGAAGGTGCAGCAAGTAAGCGGGAAGAGGCGGTCGGCGGAAGCCGGCTACCGCCTGACCTGCCAAAGCGGGGACGGCGTCGAGTCGATGACGTTCGACACCGTCTCCGCGATGTACGACACCGTCAAGCGGTACATGGACGGGAAGGAATATATCGCGCAGCAGGGCATCTCTCTCGCCGTCGCCGGCGGCCGGCCGTTCGACCTGCGCGCGCTCGTGCAGAAGAACGACCGCGGCGAATGGCGGGTTTCCGGCATCGGCGCTCGCGTGGCGGGCGCGTCGAGCATTACGACGCACGTGCCTCGCGGCGGCTCGATCGGCGACCCGACGAAGCTGCTCGGCACCGTCTTCGGCCCGACGAGCGGACGCTCGATCCTTCGCCAAGCGAGGGAAACCGCGCTCGTGCTCGCCTCGCAGATCGAGAAGGGCTCCGGGCACACGCTCGGGGAGATGTCGATGGATCTCGGCGTCGATACGACGGGGAAGCTGTGGTTTTTCGAAGCGAATTCGAAGCCGATGAAGTTCGACGAGCCGCACATCCGGGAGAAGTCGCTCCGTCGACTCGTCCGGTTCTGGAAATACCTCGTCTCGGCGTCGCCCGAAGGTCGGCCGCGCGTCAACAAGTCGCTGGAACGCGCGCGTCGCGTCGGGAGAGGGCCCGCGAAACGGAGGAACCGGTAATGCCTTCCTTCACGCTCGGCATTATGGCGTTGTATCTTAACGGCAATAAGATCGAAGAGCTGCCGTTCTTCCGCCGCGTGCTGCAAGAAGCCGACCGGATGAACATCGATGCGTATTTGTTCACGCCCGAGGACGTGGACGACGGCAAGCGGCGCATTTACGCGCACGTGTACGAAGAGGGGCGCGGTTGGAGGAGGCGCTGGGTCCCTTTTCCCGATGTCGTGTTCGACCGATGCCGTTATCAGAAAACGCCGCGCTTCCGCAAGCTCCGGGAATTCCGCGCCAAGTACGGCGACCTGATCTATATGAATCGCCCGCTCGCGAACAAGTCGGCGATTCATCAGCTGCTTCACAAAGACAAGGACATTCGCCCGAACCTGCCGGACACCGTCATGTACAAGGGCACGACCGCCTTGGCCGACTTCGTTCGGAAGTACGGCATCGCGTTCGTCAAGCCGATCAACGGCACCGGCGGGCGCGGCGTCGTACGCATCGAGAGCGCCGGCAAGGGAACGTATTCGGTTCGTGGCCGCGATAAGCAGCGCCGGATTCTCCCGACGCGGCGGCTTTCGCTCGAGGGCGTCGGACGGCTGCTCGGCCGGCTCGGCTTAACCGAGTCGTGCCTCATGCAGCAGGGCATCGAGCTGACGCTGCCGAACGGCCGCGTCCACGATTATCGGCTGCTCGTGCAGAAGACGGGCGAAGGCCGCTGGGACGTCACCGGCTGCGCCGGACGCATCGGCGCCGCCAGAAGCGTGACGTCCAATCTCCACGGCGGCGGCAAGGCGATCTCCGTCGATCGGCTGCTGAAGCATACGTTCCCTTCGGGGTCGAAAGCGGAAGCGGTGAAAGCCGAGATGTACGCGCTCGGGCTGCGCGTGGTCGAGCGGCTCGAGAGCCACTTCCGCGACATGTGCGAGCTCGCGCTCGACCTCGCCGTCGACCGTCAGGGCCGCGTCTGGCTGCTCGAGATCAATCCGAAGCCGGCCCGGGAAGTGTTCCGCCGCATCGGCGAGCACGAGGTCTATCGACGCGCGATCGTTCGCCCCGTCGAATACGCGAAGTGGCTGTATAAACAAGAAAAATGACGCGGGGAGCGCGCTCCTCGCGTCATTTTCCATGTTATTACGACTCCGCGCCGAGGCCTAGCAGCCCCTTCAGCTCGCCGAACGAGCGAATGCGGACGGTCGATCCCTTCAGCTCGTCCGTCGAGACGCCGAAGTCGGCGTAATCGCAGCCGACGACCGGCAGGTCGTTGCCGCGGCCCGCTTCGACGTCCGAGGACCGGTCGCCGACCATCCAGGCGGTCTTCACGCCTTCCCGTTGCAACAACAGTCTCACAAGATCGACTTTGGACGCCGTCCGATACTCGCCCGCGGAGTAGAGCGACTCGAACCGATCCGCGATGCCGAGGCTGGCGGCGACGCCCTTCACGTACGACTCCAACCCGTTGCTCGCGACGAACAGCCGGTATCCGGCTTCCTGCAGCTTGCGCAGCGTCTCGTCGACCTCCGGGTACAGCTCGCCGACGCCCTCTTCCAGCAAAGCGATCTGCTCTTCGAGCAGCAGCGCGTCCATCCGTTCGCGCGTCGGCACGTCCGCCTCGGGCAGCACCCTCGCCCAGATGTCCATGAGCAGCATGCCCAGGGAGCCCAGCAGAATCGATGCCGGCGGCATCTCCCCTTGCGCAAGTCCTTCGTCCTTCAGCCTTGCATAGGCGCGTTCGTACGCGGAGACGATGACCGTCTCGGTCTTGAACAACGTGCCGTCCATATCGAAAATGAGCGCTTCCGGCTTCGCAAGCTCCTGCGCTTCGCTATCGTTCCTCTGCATCGGGGATGTCCTCCTACTCCAGTCGAATTTTGATTTTCAGCAGGCCGACCTTGACCATCGCCTGATAGATGATCACGACGATCGGGCCGAGAATGAGGCCGATCGCGCCGATGAGCTCGAAGCCGACGTAGAGGCTGATGAGCGTCGGCAGCGCGCCGATTCCGATCTGCTCGCCCAAAATTTTGGGCTCGACGATTCTGCGGAACACCGTGATCAGAATGAACAACAGGAACAGGCCGACCGCCAGCCTAGGGTCCCCCATGAAGTACGAATACGCCGCCCACGGCACCAACACGGAGCCGGTCCCGAGAATCGGCAGGATGTCGACGAGCACGATCAGGAAGGAGATCGCGAGCGCATACCGTACATCCAGGATGAGCAGGGCGACGAAGGCGATGAGGAACGTCAGGCCGCTCAGCATGAATTGCGCCCGGATGAAGCCGAACACGGCGCTGCGCAGGTTCAGCAGCACTTCCGCGATTTTGTCGCGCGACTTCTCTTCGAAGAACGACAGGAACGAGTTCATGATCGTCGGCAAGCTGTAGCTGAACAGGTACACGGCCACGAAAAACACCAAGAAATATATCAATAACCCCGGCAGCGTCCGCAGCACGTCGAACGTGTAGCCGGACAGCTGCGTCGCCACGCCCTGCAGCGACTGAATTTGGTTCATCGCGTATACGCGGACGTTCGCCGCCACGTCCGGCGGCATGTTGACCGTCAGCGCATCCAGACGGTCCAGCGCCTGCAGGACGAACGCGTTCAGCTCGTTGAAGTCCAAGTTCCGAATGAGCGAGATGATTTCGGAGACGATCTTGGCGATCAGCAAGTAGATGAGGCCGATCAACGCCGCGATCAACGCGGTGCTCGTAATCGTCGCCGCGCCTATCCGGTTGATCTTGACGTACCGAACCATCAGCGTATTCAACGGTTCGAGGAAAATCGCGAACAAGAGCGCTAATAAGAACGGCGATCCGACCGTAAACAACGCATACAGAAAAGCTAAGCCTAACGCAATGATGAGTACGTTCCTAAACACTTCTCCACCTCGATCGCTACAGAATCGCCTTCCGCTTCATGAAATCGACGTCGCGATAATACATATCCGCCACAAGTAGATTCGGGCCGCAGCAGCCCGCCGCGGGGCAATGGCAGCTGACCTTGCGCTGCAGCTCGTGTTCCGTCCATCGATCGAACAGGTCGTCCAGCCGATCGTTCGCCAGGTTGCCGACCGGCGGCACGTCGGAGAAGTCCGTCACCGTCACGTCGCCCGTGAACGTGTTGACGTTCAGCCGGTTGCGTCCGTCCGGGTCGCCTCGCACCGTCACGTTCGGCTCGTCGGCGAGCCTTCGAACGAGGGCGCGATCCTGCGGGTCGTCGCCGCACGCGAAGAACGGCAGCGTGCCGAACAGCATCCACACCGACCGGTCTCTCTCATCCAGAAGCGTACTTATCGCCTTCCGCAAGTCTTCTTTCGGCAGCATCGGCAAGCCTCTTGCGAACGCGCTCGGGTACATCGGATGCACCTCGTGACGGCGGCAGCCCATCTCGACGACGGCTCGATGGATGTCGGCGATGTACTCGTGCGTCCGATAGTTGATCATCGATTCGGCGGAGACGAACGCGCCTCCGTCCGCCAGCCGGCGCGCGTTCTCGATCATGCGGTCGTACATCTTCCGCGCCGTTCCCTCGCCTACGTGACGGTCCGCGTTCGCGAAGCCGATCCGGCGGAAGTCTTCCGGTCCCCTATAATTATAGGAGATGTGGAAGACGTCGATATACGGCGCCAGCGTCTCGTAACGCTCGTAATCGAGCGTTAAATTCGTGTTGATCTGCGTCCGGACGCCCCGGCGCTTCGCGTATTGCAGCAGCGGGACGATATAGTCCCGCAACGCGCCCGCGTCGTAGGACGGCTCGCCGCCGGTGACGCTGATCGTCTGGAGGCGCTCGACCTCGTCGAGGCGGGCGAGCAAGACGTCCAGCGGGAGGCGCGGCCCTTCCTTCTGCACGAGGGCGTCGCCCACCGCGCAATGCTCGCAGCGCATGTTGCAAAGGTTCGTAACGGTAAATTCCACGCTCGTTAAAACATGTTTGCCGTACCGCTCCAACGAGCGGATCGGGTCCCATGGATCCAAAATTTGTACGTTCATAACACACCTCATGGTCTATTGTACCTGAAAGGGGAACGTTTTGAAACCTGCAAACGGGCGCGGGGCGCGCACCGGGCGGCGAGTCGGGGATAAGTGCGCAGCGACGATGCGGAATACACACAGTCCCTTGGCACCATGTGCACAAGGCGGGTGCCGTTCGGCGCGAGAAGCGTGTCGGCGGGCGGCGGGAAGGGGATAAGTGCAAAACGACGGCGCGGAATACGCACAGCCCCTTGACACGATGTGCACAAAGTGGGTACAGTTCGGCGCGAGGAGCGTTTCGGTGGGCGGCGAGTCGGGGATAAGTGCACAGCGACGGTGCGGCATGCGCACAGCCCCCTGGCACGATGTGCACAAGGTGGGTACAGTTCGGCGCGAGAAGCGTTTCGGTGGGAAGCGTAACGTGGACAAGTGCACTGCGATGGTGCAAATTTCGCACAACCCCTTAGCATAATGTGCACAAGGCAGGTGCAATTCCGCGCGAGAAGCGTTTCGGTGGGCGGCGGAACGTGGACAAGTGCACTGCGATGGTGCAAATTTCGCACAACCCCTTAGCATAATGTGCACAAGGCAGGTGCAATTCCGCGCGAGAAGTGCATCGGCGGGCGGCGGGACGGGGATAAGTGCACAGCGACGGTGCGGCATGCGCACAGCCCCCTGGCACGATGTGCACAAGGTGGGTACAGTTCCGCGCGAGAAGTGCGTCGGCGGGCGGCGTAACGTGGACAAGTGCACAACGACGGTGCAAATTTCGCACAACCCCTTAGCACAATGTGCACAAGGCGGGTGCAATTCCGCGCGAGAAGTGCGTCGGCGGGCGGCGTAACGTGGACAAGTGCACCGCGATGGTGCAAATTTCGCACAACCCCTTAGCATAATGTGCACAAGGCGGGTGCAATTCCGCGCGAGAAGTGCGTCGGCGGGCGGAGGGACGGTGAAGCTGCTCGGCTGAGCCAAGGGAAGTCGAGGAGAAGAACGCATGGGAAAGACACTCCCCTCCCCGGAGTCCCGCTCTCGGCATGGAGAGGAAATCCTCCCCCATCTTCGTCAGAATCTAATAAGCGAATCGTCCGCCCCGCGACTCCATGTAACGGAGGTTTCCCGTTCAACGGAAAACAGCCCCCATCAGGGGGCCGCTCGTTACGCGCTCATGTCCGCGACCGCGACGTTCGCTTCCTTGATATACGTCGTCAGCGACTTCGACAAGTCGATCTCGTACGGCGTCACGCTCCGGCCGTCCGCATCGTACATGATGCGAACGACGGGACGCTGCGGCGACAACGCGTTGACGTCCACGACGACGCCGATCTCGCTCGTGTCCAGCGCGACGATCATCCCGAGCGGGTAAATCGCGACCTTATCGCGGAACAGCTCGATCTTATGCTGATCGTACAGCGTGCCCGCTCCGGCGTACAGCCGCTCCATCGCCTCGTGCGGCAGCATCGCTTGGCGGTACACCCGATGCGTCGTCATCGCGTCGTACGAGTCGACTAAGCCGACCCAGCGGGCGTATTCGTGGATCTCGTCGCCCGCGATCGCGCGCGGGTAGCCGGAGCCGTCGACGCGCTCATGATGCTGCAGCGCGATGTGCGCGGAGAGGAGCGGCACGTTCGGCTCGTCCTTCAGCATCCTGAAGCCGAGCATCGGATGCGACTTGATGATCTCGAACTCTTGATTCGTCAGCCGCGACGGCTTGAGCAGCACGTCCTGCGGCAGCTGCGTCTTGCCGATGTCGTGCAGCAACGCGCCAAGCCCCAGCGTGAACAGCTCTTCGCGGGTGTATCCGTAGGCTTGACCCAGAATCGTAGAATAGATGCAGACGTTCACCGAGTGCTGGAACAAATAGTGGTCCGACGCATGGATGTTGACCAGCATGAGCATGGCGTCTTGACTCGAGGTGATGTCGTCGAGAATCGAGTCGATAATCGACTTGAACGCCCGGCCGAGCTGTAATCCGTTCACGGAACGCTTCTTCATCGAGTCGTCCATCATGCGGCGGAATTGCGATTTCACTTCGCCGACCGCGCGAGCCCGCGTCTCCGGAGAGACGATGTCCTGGAACACGAGATCGTCGGTCCGAGAATCCTCTATGTAGAGATAATGAATGCCGAATCGCTCGAGGCGGTTCAGCATCGTGTCCGTCAATTCCCTGCGCTCGCCGAGCAGCACGAGCCCGTCGTCGCTATAGATCGCCTTACCGAGCCGCATGCCCGGCCGGCACATGGAAAGAGGCAGCAGCAGCATGGCTTTCCCTCGCTTGTTCCCAAGAATCGTTCGCTTCGCGAAAAGTTCACGACCTTAACCATCCGCAAAGTAAACTTTCTATACTGTAAACGATCGTCCGCGTTCTGGCAACAAGGCCGGCCGCGTTATTGACGCGCGTCTAAGTATCTTGGCTCGAACGCCTCCGAGATTCGGCCTTCGAGCCCCGGAGAAGCAAGCGTCTCTCCGAGCAGATCCCGGAGAAATTCGGGCAGACGGTACACGATGCGTTCGCCTCGCGCCAACGATTCGTATCCGATGCGGAACGTAAACATATCGATGGTGGCGACGCGATACCATCGCTCGTCGTCGAGCGGCTCGCCCCCCGTGAAGATATTCTCGATCCGCCGGTCCCGCCCCGTCGCGCCCGCGGACGTCACGACCTTGACGCCGTCGAGGCATAAGGCGCCGAGCACCTTCCCGCGGAACCCGAAGCCGCGGAATGAGTAGCTTCGTCGCTCCGCATCCATCGACTCTTCGATCGCCTGCCGGAGCGCGTCCCCTCGCAGCAGCATCGAGCACGGGTTGATCGGCGACGGCAGGATGGCGTGCAGCGCCGCGGCCGTGACGGGCCCGGCCTCGAGGCCGGCGAGCAGCTGCCCCGCGTTGACGATGCCGATGTCGGCGCCGCAGAAGCGTCGCAGCGCCATCGCGAGCAGGTTGCCGAGCGGCGACTCCCGGTCGGCGTCGGCGGGCAGGCTTCGCGGCAGGCGCGCGACGACGCGGTCGAGCGCCGCCCGGGCCTCCGCCCGGTGGCGGTCGATCAGCCGCCCGATTCCCTCGTCGGCCGGTTCCGCCGGGAGCTCGACCGCGCCGCCCTCGCAGCCGACGACGCGCCGCGTCGCGCGGTCGACCGTCAGCCGAACGACGCCGACATGCGAGCCGAACTTGCCGGCGGCGCCGATGTATGCTCCCCCGACCCGCTCCAGCGCCTCGATAACGTGATGCGTATGGCCGCCGAGCACGAGGTCGATGCCGGACACCGTCTCCGCCAGCCGGCGATCGTGCGCGATCCCGAGATGGCTGAGCGCGATGACGACGTCGGCGCGGTCTTCGCCCCGCAGCAGCGCCACCTGCTCCTCCGCCGCGGCGAACGGATCCAGAGCGTCCCAGCCCAGCTCTCGATAGAACGGCGCGAACGCCGCCGTCAAACCGAACAGGCCGATGCGAATCCCTTCGCGCTCGATGACGAGCCGCGGCCGAATCCACGACGCGGGCGAGGCTCCCTCCGACGGCCGCAGATTGGCGACGAGCGTCGGGAATGCAGCCTGCCGTCCGTACAGCGCCTCCAGGTCGGCCGCCGATAACGTTAAGCCTTCGTTGTTGCCCGGGACGGCCGCGTCGTACCCCGTCGCGTTCATGACGTCGATGTTCGCGGCGCCCATCGTGCCCTCGGTTTCCGCGTGCACCCGGTCCATATGGTCGCCGATATCGAAACGGAGCAGCCGCTCCGGCGGCTGCTCCCGTTGATAAGCTTCGAAGAACGAGCGAATGCGCGGCATCGCTTCGAAGGAACTGTGCAAGTCGTTCGTATGCAAAATAACGAATTCGATACGCCCTGTCATGCGTCCCCTCCCGAAATTACCCGCCGATTTGCGACATGCGCCGAGCCGTCGGCACGTGGCTCTGCGCTTCTTGCGCGAGCCGGGCCGCCATCTCGTGGTTTTCGGGCTTGATGTCGAGCGCCCGGAAGAAGATGCGCGCAAGCGCCTCCTCGTCGTCGACCCAGGGCCGAAGGTTCAGCTCGTCGACCCAATACAGGCAAGGCTTCAGCTGTCCGTCCGCGGTCAAGCGGAGCCGGTTGCACTTCGCGCAAAACTGGTCGCTGATCGGATGAATGAGCCCGAAGGAGCCCTTGCCCCCGACGAAGCGCCAATCCTCCGACGGGCCGTTGCCCTTCACGTCCGGTATCGGCTCGGCCGCCCAGGGCAGCCCGGCCGCCGCTTCCCGGACGCGGTCGAGCGGCAGGTACATGGCGCGCCAGCCTTCGTCGTCGTGACCGATCGGCATATATTCGATGAAGCGTACGTGAAGCGGCCGCTCGTACGACAGACGCAGGAACGATTCGATCTCCGCGTCGTTCATCCCCTTCAGCAGCACGCAATTAAGCTTGATCGGCGAGAAGCCCGCCTCGGCCGCCGCCTCGATGCCTTCCTGCACCTTGGCGAGCTCGCCCCGTCGCGCGATCATGCGGAACTTCGAGGCGTCCAGCGTATCCAACGAGATGTTGACGCGCGTCAGCCCCGCTTGGCGCAGCGCCGCCGCCTTCTTCGCCAGAAGGATGCCGTTCGTCGTCATCGCGATGTCCTCGATGCCTTCCACCGCGGCGATGCCGGCCACGATGTCGACGATATCCCCCCGGACGAGCGGTTCGCCGCCCGTGATCCGAATTTTCCGAATGCCCAGCTTGGCGCCGACGCGAACGATCTTCACGATCTCCTCCGCCGTCATCATCTTGTCGTTCGGCAGAAACTCGAGCCCCTCTTCGGGCATGCAATAGACGCAGCGCAAATTGCATTGGTCCGTCACCGAGATGCGCAAATAATCGTGCGTTCTTCCGAACCGGTCGATCAGCTTCGACATCGTTCATCCTCCTTCCGCCGCGACGCGGATATAACCCGTTTCGTTTTCACTCAGTCTAGCATACTTTGCCCGACATTAACACAGGGGAGCCGGTAGGTTATAATATTGGGTAAACGACCCGGACAGGAGAAACCCGAATGAACGACGCCATGTTCGAAATTACGGAAGAGACGATCGACGTCGCCCGCGTGAGCGCGAAGGCGATCGCGCCGGAGCAAGGCGCGACGCTGGCTTTCATCGGTACGACGCGCGAATGGACCCACGGCAAGCGAACCGTCCTGCTCGAGTATGAAGCGTACGCGCCGATGGCGCTGAAGGCGATGGCCAAGATCGGCGAGGAGATCGACAGCCGTTGGCCGGGCGCCCGATGCGCCATTACGCACCGGATCGGCCGCGTCGACGTCGGCGAGGCGAGCGTCGTCATCGCCGTGTCGGCCCCGCATCGCGACGTCTGCTACGAGGCTAGCCGGCACGCCATCGAACGGCTGAAGCAGATCGTGCCGATCTGGAAGAAGGAAGTGTGGGAAGACGGAACGGAGTGGAAGGGAGCCCAGACCGGGCCTTGGAATCCGCTCGCCTGAGCGTCCGTCCGAACGCAACGATACGCGCTCCGTCCGGCCCGACGGGTCCGGAACGCGAGCGCGTATGTCGTTAGTAAGCGATTCGCTTCGCCGTGATGAACGTTTTTTTCCAGAACGCCCGGTCGATGCTCCGCAGCTGGACGCCGTTCTTCGGCTCCGTGTTGGCGTGGATCATCATCCGGTTCCCGATATAGATGCCTACGTGGCCGATCGTCTTGTTCGACTTGAAGCGGCCGGGAACGTAGAAGTACAATAAGTCTCCTTTACGAAGGCTCTTGCGCGATACCGTCTTGCCGATTCTCGCCTGGGCCCGCGCCGTGCGAGGCAGGTCGATCCCATATTTCGCGAAGACGTACCGCGTATAGGAGGAACAATCGAATCGATTCGTCTTCGGATATGGGCCCGCCCCGAATCTATAGGGGACGCCGAGATATTTCTTCGCCGTTCGAATCATCGCGTTAATGTTAATATTCTTGAGCGCCGGCACCGCCTCGGGATCGGCCGCGAGCGCTTCGAGCGCGCCCAGCGCCGCCTCGGCTTCCTCCTCGCTCGCGAAGGCGCCTTCCGCGTCGTCGCCCTTGAACGGGTCGTTCGGATCGTCCGCGAAATCGAGCGACGGGTCGACCTGCTCCGCGTCGGGTCCGTCCGTATCCCGCCCCAACTCCGCGCCGTCGGACGGGAACAGCGTCAAGCCGTCGGCGCCCGTCTCGAACACCATCTCCTCGGCGAACAGATCGGTGGCGCTGGACACCGGCAGCATCATCTTGCCGTTGATCAGCTTCGGCGGCGCGGACAACGTGATCGGGTTGCCTTCCTTCTCGGCTTCCTTGCTGCCGGCTTTGAGACGGAACAACACGTCTTTGTCCCCGATTTCCCGCACGTCCTTCGAGGCGGTCTCGTAATGCTCGAACTGCAGCACGTCCACCAGCGTATCCAGCGCGATGTAACGTTCTCCGCCTTCCGTCACGAACGGCACCGTGATCGGCTGCTGCGCGGTTTGCGTCTGCATCATGCCCATCCCGCCTCGGCCGGCGGCTCCCGCGTTCAGCGGCCGGACGCTGCCCTGCGGGAACGGCGAAATCCGCTCGTCGCTGCTGATCAGCGGCCCGTCCTGCCTCGTCCCGTCGTTGTCGGCGTCGCGCCCGACGTTATGGTTCGCGATGTTGTTCTGACCGACCCCGTGATCGTTGCCCCAGAGCCGTGCCCGCTCCAGCAGAGACTCGTGGCCGGTCATCGGGAACGAGCGGGTCGTTACGCCGTCCTCGTCCCGGTTGGCCGTGCCGCCGCCCGCGCCTGCGCCGCAGGCGGTAACCGTTAAGCCGATCGCAACTGCGATCGATATCGTCTTCCAAAGGCGCGCCATCGTAGCACACATCTCCTTCATTCATGTGGGAATGCTTATCGTCGGAATTAGGTTGAGATTCGGACGGTCAAAATATACAGTTCCGGCAAGCCGTCGGTAAGGAATGATGTGGAGAAATCGGGTATGCTACAATACGAATAACGAATCCGCGTTTGGAAAAAGGAGAATGCCCCGTGTCCCTGAACCGACCCGCCGCGTCGACCCCGGCCTTCTGGCTTGCGCTCGCCGCCTGCATGTGCAATCTGCTCGTCGTGCTGCTGCCGATCGGTCTCATCCTCGGCCTCGCCGCGCTGGCGACGGGTACGATCGGATCAAGACGCTCCCCGGGAGCCAGCGCTCCGGCGCTCACGCTTGCCGGCGTCTCGTTCGTCATCGCCCTCATTTGGGGGTTGTCCGTCGCGGCGATGTTCGCGATCGATCCGACGCTTTCTTAAGCGGCGCTCTTGTCATTTTCCGTAAGGGGATGTATGATTAAAAGGCTTGAATGTTCATTCAGCGATGTAAATGAATATCTGGGAACACCTGGAGGAGCCTGTCACCAAGGGATCCGTCTGCGCATGCGGCGGCCCGTGGTTGACGGGCTTTTTTGCGTTGTTTTCGGGAGAAAGGACGATGGGGGAAATGCTGGTATTTGAATTGGCGATTATTTTATTGGCTTCTAAAATCGCCGGCGACCTGAGCGCGAAGCTCGGTCAGCCGTCCGTGCTCGGGAAGCTGCTGATCGGCATCGTGCTCGGGCCGACCGTGCTCGGCATCGTGAACAGTACGGACGTGCTGGCGGAGATCAGTCAGATCGGCGTGATCCTTCTGATGTTCATTGCAGGGCTGGAGACCGACATGGAGGAATTCAAGCGGTCGGGGAAGGCATCGGCGTACGTCGGCGTCCTCGGGATCGCGCTCCCGCTCGGTCTCGGCTATGGGGCCGGGCTCGTGATGGGGCTGCCGCAAGCGGAAGCGATATTCCTCGGGCTGCTGCTGTCCGCGACGAGCGTCAGCATCTCCGTGCAGTCGCTGAAAGAGCTCGGGAAGCTGAAATCCAAGGAGGGGGCGACGATTCTCGGCGCCGCCGTCATCGACGACGTGCTGGTCATTCTCGCCTTGGCGTTCGTGATGAGCTTCGCGGGCGGAGACGTCCACCTCGGCGCCGTCGTGCTGAAGAAATTCGTCTTCTTCGCCGCGGCGCTGCTCTTCGCTTGGAAAGCCGTCCCGTGGGTGCTGCGCAAATTCGCCCCGCTGCGCGTCACCGAGGCGGTCGTCTCCGCGGGCCTCATCATCTGCTTCGGCTACGCGTACTTCGCGGAGTACACCGGCGTGGCCGGCATCATCGGCGCGTATATCGCGGGCGTCGCCATCAGTCGGACGCCGCATAAGCACGAGGTGTTCGAAAAGGTCGAGACGATCGGCTACGCCATCTTCGTTCCGGTGTTCTTCACCTCGATCGGGGTGAGCGCCGAATTTTCCGCCATCGGCGAACATCTCGGCCTCATCGCGGCGCTCAGCGTGTTGGCCGTGCTGACCAAGCTCCTCGGCTCGGGCCTTGGGGCAAGGCTCGCCGGCTTCGGCTGGCGCAGCTCCCTCGGCGTCGGCGCCGCCATGGTGTCGCGCGGCGAGGTCGCGCTCATCATCGCCGCCATCGGCCTCGAGGCCGGCCTGCTCGCCGCGGACCTGTTCGCGGTCCTCGTCGTCGTCGTGCTGGTCACGACGATTCTGACGCCGCCGATGATGAAGCTGTTTTTCCGGAAGGACGACGGCTTGCCAGAGCGGCCCGAGGCCGTTGCCAAAGCCGCGCCTCCCGGCGCCTGAGGAGGCGAGCAGTCGGACTTTCTCCGACTACCGCCCCTTACGGCCGCCCTCTTGCAAAAAGAGCACGCCCTCGCGGGCGTGCTCCATTTTCCCAAACCTTATTGATTGATGTACTTCTCGAACACGAAGCCGAAGTCTTTCACCTTCAGCTCCTTATGTTTGTTGCGCAGCCAGTCGTAGGCCGATTCCGTGATCGCATTGAACTGCTCGACCGGCGAAGAGCCCTGAGAGCCGATGCGGCCCAACGATTCCTTCGCGATGCCGACGCTCTGCTTCGCATAATCGAACAACGTTTCGTTGGAATCGACGATTTCGGAAATTTTAATAAGAGCTTTATATAAGTCCTTCACCGATTCGATCTGCTTCTTGTCGACGTCGATCGAGAAGTGCGCGCTGCCGATGGTGAATTTGATCTCCACGTCCATGTCGACCGTGCCGGCCGTCTCCAAGAACACGCTGGAAATTTCGTTCGTGGCGTAATTGTAACGCTTCAGCATCCGCTTTTTGCTCACCGCGCTGTCGCCGTCGAGATGGATGAGCGCCAGGTTCGTGAAGCAATATTCGTCCTTCTTGGATTTGATGATGAAGAAAATTTTTTCCCCGTCTTCGTGCATGACGTAATCGTCGGAGTCCACTTTGTCGAAGTCTTGCGGCTTAATGACCTTCCCGATATCGCTTAATCCGAGCGCTTCCGATGCGATCTTTCCGAACAACCGAATCAACCTCCCGATGGAATTTTTTCCGCATGCATTCCAAAGCTATTATCTCAGAAAAGAACGCCTCCCGCCACCCGACGGTTCGCAAGTTAATTTCGGGCTTTCGACCTTCTTGAGAAAAGATCTTTGAAATCGAAACGATCGTACTGCGCCTCTTCTTCGCCGCCCGATTTGGAAGAACGCTGCGCGGCAAGCGCGAGTTTGGTCATCCCGTACGCAAGATAAGGGATCGCAATGGTGATTAGAAACAAATAAAAGAGATTCATTCCTCTTCGCATTTCCAGAATTCCGATGTATTCCGTGATTGGAATGAAGCCGAACGCCAGCAGCACCCCTAATCCAATGGAAAACAGGGGGAAGCTTTTGTTCCGTTTCATGCAATATTGGTACAGGAGGATGTAAGCTACGGGAAACGTGGACGAGGCTAAGGTAAAACCGAACGGCAGTACCGGAATCAGAAAGTACTTGTTGATCAGCAACAGCCTGCGTTCTAACGCAATATCGACATAAGCCCAAAGCATGTGGACGGAATAGCCGAAGAAGAACAGTTCCAGGATCCTCCTCCGATCGACCGTAAATGCCAGGGTCGCGAGCGGAATGACGAACAGGGCGGCGATATACCAAAACTGCCACGTCGTAAAGTCGGAGAATTGATTCCAATACGACAGCACCGAATCGGCCAATTGCCCTCGAGTTTTCACGATTTGTTCGTGCATTTCGTTGTTATCCATAAGCGCATCCAACCCGTCTGTAAATTTTACCCTTATTATCGTTTGGGTACGCTCATCCTATCCATGGTCGGCCGGCCGGGATAAAAAAAAGAATCCGTAGATTAGATCTACGGATTCAGCGATATACAAAGCAAGGTTAGCCGATCGAACCTTCCATCTCGAACTTGATGAGACGGTTCATCTCGACGGCGTACTCCATCGGGAGCTCCTTCGTGAACGGTTCGATGAAGCCCATAACGATCATCTGCGTCGCTTCGGCTTCCGACAGGCCGCGGCTCATCAAGTAGAAGAGCTGGTCCTCGGACACCTTGGACACCGTCGCTTCGTGCTCGAGCGTGATGTTGTCGTTCATGATTTCGTTATACGGAATCGTGTCCGACGTCGACTCGTTATCCATGATGAGCGTGTCGCACTTGATGTTCGCCTTGGCGCCCTCGGAGTTGCGTCCGAAGGAAGCGAGACCGCGGTACGTCACCTTGCCGCCGTGCTTCGAGATCGACTTCGAGACGATCGTCGACGTCGTGTCCGGCGCGAGGTGGATCATCTTCGCGCCCGCGTCTTGGTGCTGGCCCTTGCCCGCGACCGCGATCGACAGCACGCTGCCCTTCGCGCCGCGGCCCTTCAGGATGACCGCCGGGTACTTCATCGTCAGCTTGGAGCCGATGTTGCCGTCGACCCACTCCATCGTCGCGTTCTCTTCCGCGACGGCGCGCTTCGTGACGAGGTTGTAGATGTTCGGCGCCCAGTTTTGAATCGTCGTGTAGCGCGCGCGCGAATTTTTCAAGCAAAGAATTTCGACGACGGCGCTGTGCAGCGAGTTCGTGCTGTAGATCGGCGCCGTGCAGCCTTCGACGTAGTGGACGAACGCGTCCTCGTCGACGATGATGAGCGTCCGCTCGAATTGGCCCATGTTCTCGGAGTTGATCCGGAAGTACGCCTGAAGCGGAATTTCGCACTTCACGCCCTTCGGCACGTAGATGAAGCTGCCGCCCGACCACACCGCGCTGTTGAGCGCCGCGAACTTATTGTCCGCCGGCGGCACGACGGTGCCGAAATATTTGCGGAACAGCTCCGGATGCTCGCGCAGCGCCGAGTCCGTGTCCATGAAGATCACGCCTTGGTCTTCGAGCTCCTTCTGCATGCTGTGGTAGACGACCTCGGATTCGTACTGCGCCGAGACGCCGGCGAGGAACTTCTGCTCCGCCTCCGGGATGCCGAGCTTATCGAACGTCTCCTTGATTTCCGTCGGCACTTCTTCCCATGTCTTACCTTGCTTCTCGGACGGCTTGACGTAATACTGGATGTCTTCGAAATCCAGATCGTCCATGTTGCCGCCCCACTTCGGCATCTCCATCTTATGGAATTGCTCCAGCGACTTCAGGCGGAACTCGAGCATCCACTCGGGCTCGCCCTTCATCTCGGAGATGCTGCGGACGATGTCCGCGTTCAGGCCCTTCCCGCTTTGGAAAATCGCCTTATGCTCGTCGCGAAAACCATATTTATAATCGCCGATTTCGGGCATTTGCTTCGCCATCGATAAACCCTCCTCTATGGAAAATGTTCCTTGCGTCCGCTTCTCGACGGAAGCGGTTCGATCTATCTAAACGGATTTGTTCACGGTTGCGATTCTACGCCCTTGCGCAGCGCGTTCCATGCAAGTGTAGCACACTTGATGCGAGCGGGGAACTTATTCACGCCGCTCAGCGCTTCGATGTCTTCGTATTCCTCGAACTCGACGGCCTCGCCCTTCATCAATCCGGAAAATCGCTCCGCGAGACCGATCGCCTGCTCCAGCGTCTTGCCCTTGACCGCGTCGGTCATCATCGAAGCGGACGCCATCGAGATCGAGCAGCCTTCGCCTTTGAACTTCGCCTCGCGTACGACGCCGTCTTCGATCCGAAGCTGCAGCGTAATGCGGTCGCCGCACGTCGGATTGCTCAACTCGACGCCTACGGTTCCTTCCGCGAGCTCGCCTTGGTTCCGCGGGGTTTTATAATGATCCATAATCACGCGGCGGTACAGATCATCCAATTGCATGGCCGAAGTACTCCTTTGCGCGTTGTAGCGATGCGATCAAGCGGTCGACATCCGACTCGTCGTTGTACAGATAGAAGCTCGCCCGCGCCGTCGCCGACACCTTCAGCCACCGCATGAGCGGCTGGCAGCAATGGTGGCCGGCGCGCACCGCGACGCCCTCGGCGTCGAGCACCGTCGCGACGTCGTGCGGATGCACGTCTTCGAGATTGAACGTCACGAGCGACGTACGCCCGGACGCCGGGCCGTACACCGACACGCCGTCCATGGCGGAGAGCCGCTCCCACGCATACGCCGCGAGCTGGCGGTCATGCGCCTCGATGTTCTCCATGCCGACTTCCGTCAGGAAGTCGATCGCGGCGCCGAGACCGACCGCGCCGGCGATGATCGGCGTGCCGGCTTCGAAGCGCCACGGGATTTCCTTCCATGTCGCGTCGAACAGGTCGACGTAATCGATCATCTCGCCGCCGAATTCGACCGGCTCCATCGCTTCGAGCAGCTCGCGCTTGCCATAGAGTGCCCCTATGCCCGTAGGCCCACACATCTTGTGGCCCGAGAAGGCGAAGAAGTCGCAGTCGAGCTTCTGCACGTCGATCTTCAGGTGCGGCGCGCTCTGCGCCCCGTCGAGCAGCACCTTCGCGCCGTGCTTATGCGCCAGCGCGATAATCTCTTCGACCGGCGTGACGGCGCCGAGCACGTTCGACAGATGCGTCACCGCGACCATCTTCGTATTCGGCGTAATCGTCGCCGCGGCGCCCGCGAGGTCGAACGACCCGTCGTCGTTCATCGGGAGGTGCTTCAGCGTCGCGCCCGTCGCCTTCGCCGCCTGCTGCCACGGAATGAGATTCGCATGGTGCTCGATCGGCGAGATGACGATCTCGTCGCCCGGCTTGCATACCGCGCGAGCGTAGCTGGCGGCCACCGTATTGATGGACGTCGTCGCGCCGCGCGTGAAGACGATCTCCGAAGCGGAGCGGGCGTTAATGAACCGCGCCACCTTCTCCCGCGCGCCCTCGTAAGCGTCCGTCGCCCGCGTGCCGAGCGTATGGACGCCGCGGTGCACGTTCGCGTTGTCGCGCTCGTAGTACCGCTGCACCGCCTCGATCACTTGGCGGGGCTTCTGCGACGTCGCCGCGCTGTCGAGGTACACGAGCGGGTGGCCGTTCACGTCCTGCTGCAAAATCGGAAACAGCGGCTTCAGCTCCGCAGGCGAGAGGGCGCTCATTGTCCGAGCTTCCTCTCGACCAGCGCGCTAAGCTGCTCCCGCAGCGCTTCCAGCGGGATCTCCTCGATGACCGGGTACAAGAAGCCGTAGATGATGAGGCGCTCCGCCTCCGGCTTCGGGATGCCGCGGGACATCAAGTAGTACACCTGCTCCGGATTTACTTGTCCGACGCTCGCCGCGTGGCCCGCGGTGACGTCGTCTTCGTCGATGAGCAGAATCGGGTTCGCGTCGCCGCGCGCCTTCGGGCTCAGCATGAGCACGCGCTCGGTTTGCTGGCCGTCCGCCTTCGTGGCGCCGTGCTCGATCTTCGTGATGCCGTTAATAATGCCCGTCGCTTCGTCGCGCATGACGGCGCGCGTAATCATATCGCTCGCCGACGACTTGCCGAAGTGAACGGCGCGAGTCGTGTAGTTCAGCTTCTGGTCGCCGACGCCGACCGCGATGACTTTCATGTCGGAGTTGGAGCCGTTGCCCTTAAGGATCGAGTACGTGTCGGCTACGCCGTTGCCGTGGCTCAGCTCGCCGATGATCCATTCGATCTTGGCGTCGTTCTCGAGCACCGCGCGGCGGTAATTGACGTCCGTCACGTGCCCCCCGAGATCGTGCACCGTCGCGACGCGAACGCTGGCGCCCGGCTTCGCGAACACTTCGAGTACGCCGTTGTGCAGCATCTTCGTCTCCGAAGCGGCCGACAAGTAGTTGTCGACGTAGGTGACGGAGCTGTGCGTATCCGCGACGATGAGCACGTGAGGCGCGAACGTCGCTTCCGGATTTTCGCTGTAGAAGATCGCCTGAATCGGCTCCTTCACTTCCACGTTCTTCGGCACGTACAGGAACAGCCCGCCGTTCCAAAGCGCCGCGTGCAGCGCGGTCAGACGGTGTTCGTCTTTCTTGACCGCTTGCATGAAGTATTGTTGCACGAGCTCCGGATGGTCGACGGCCGCTTGCTCCAGGCTCTTCAGGATGACGCCTTGGCTTTCCAGCTCCGGGGACACCCGGACGAACACGACGCCGGAATCATGCTGCACGAGCAGGTTCGGGCTCGGGTTGTCGCCGATCAGGTTCGCGAGCTCGCCGGGAAGCTCCGCCGCGTTCAGGACCGGCTTCGCCGGACGGTACGCGCCCGTGCCGCCGAGCGTCCAGCGGTCGATCCGCGTCTTCTCGAGCTTCGGCAGCGGCAGCGTAGATGCTAGCGCGAGCGCCTCGGCGCGCGACTGCGCGAGCCATGCCGGCTCCTGCTTGGCCGCCCCGATCGAGGCGAAGGTTTGTTGGTCGAGCACATTCGTATCAGTCGTCACAGTTGGCCGCCCCCCTTACGAAAATTTCGGAGCGGTGGTGTTCTTCGGAACGACGAACTCTTCTTTGTCGTTGCCTACCGTCTCGTCTTCGATGCCCAGCTCGGCTTTCACCCAGTCGTAGCCTTCCGCCTCGAGGCGCTCCGCCAGCTCCGGACCGCCGGACTTCACGATGCGGCCCTGCATCATGACATGGACGAAGTCCGGTTTAATATAATTCAATAACCGCTGATAGTGAGTGATGATCAGGAACGAACGGTCTTCCGCCCGCATCGCGTTCACGCCGGCCGCGACGACCTTCAACGCGTCGATGTCGAGACCGGAGTCGATCTCGTCGAGAATGATGATCCGAGGCTCGAGCACCATCATCTGCAAAATTTCGTTCCGCTTCTTCTCGCCGCCGGAGAAGCCTTCGTTCAGGTAGCGATGCATGAACTGCGGATCCATCTCGAGCTCTTTCATCTTCGCTTCCATCTGGCGAATGAACTTGATGAGCGAGATTTCGTTGCCTTCGCCGCGGCGCGCGTTGATGGCGCTGCGCAGGAAGTCGGCGTTCGTCACGCCCGTAATTTCGCTCGGATACTGCATCGCGAGGAACAAGCCCGCGAGCGCGCGCTCGTCGACGCCCATCTCGAGCACGTCTTCGCCGTCGAGGGTGACGCTGCCGCTTTGGACTTCGTATTTCGGATGACCCATGAGCGTCGAAGCGAGCGTACTCTTGCCCGTTCCGTTCGGACCCATGATCGCGTGGATTTCGCCGCCCTTGATTTCAAGGTTGAACCCTTTAAGAATTTCCTTGCCTTCGATCGAAGAGCGAAGATCTTGTATTTTCAAAACCGGTGCTTGTGCCATGACTACTGTTTCCCTCCAAGTTTGATTTTCTATTTAGAATTATTCTAAATTGATTCTCACTGATTCTCAACTGTTAATTTTAATATAGAATAATTCCAATTCGCAAGGGCGGCCGGAAAATCGCTCGTTTCCGCGCAAACTCTTACCTTTTTAAAACTTCTCTGATCTCCGCGGCCTTCCGCGCGAACGCTTCGTCGGACAGCACCGGTCGCCCGAGGGCGGCTTGGTCCTCGCCGATCGGCAGCCGAACCCAAGACTTGCATCCGGCGAACCCCGGATCATTGGGCACGTCGATCGGCGCCTCGAACCGATAAACGCGAAGCAGCAAGCAATGCAGCGGCTTCGTCCGCTTCCAATGGAGCCGCTCGGAGGCGTAATCGTCCGTCCATATATGATATGGAGACAACGCTTGCAGGCGTTCCTCGTCCTCGATCAGCAGATCTTCGACCGCCTCGGCCCAAGCCTTGATCGGCACCGCCGGCGCGTCCGGTCTCCACTCCGCCTTCGTCTCGGCGACGAACCGCCGGTACGGCTCCTTCAACAGATGCTCTTTCTGATGCTCGTAGGTCGGGAAGAAATAAAACGCTTCGTTCGTCAATTCGAAATCGCGCGTCTCCTCCCGAATCCCGCCCTTGCGCAAGGCGAGAATCGTATCGCCGCCAAGAAACGCCTCCACCGCGGACGCCCATTCCTTCAGCGCCGCCGCCGTCGCATTTTCGTTCATCTATGTGTCCGCCTCCCCGGTAAAACAATGCAAGCGCCGTCCCGTATCGAAACGACCGTCTTTCCCCATTCTAATATCGCAGTCATCATTCTCGCCAAAGGAGTGACGGTTTCATGCGCGAAGGTTTAATTCCGGCCATCCTCGGCACCGCGGTCGCCACGACGGGAGCGGCTATGCTGAAGCGCAACCCGGCTGTAGGCTACGGGATCCTCGGCTTCGGGCTCGCCCACATCGTGCTCGGCGCCATCGACTTGATCGAACATAAATAATCAAGCCGCTTGGAGCGAAAATGAAGAACACCTGCGCCCGACATCGGCAGCAGGTGTTTTCATTATACATAAAGAATTGCTATTCGTTAAACGACCGGAGCATCCACGCATGCTTCTCCAGCGAAGAACGAATGCCGAGCAGCATGTCCGACGTCGCCTCGTCCCCGGCCTGCTGCGCGATCTCCATCCCTTGCTCGAGCTCGGCGATGATCGCGCGGAAGTCGTTTTCGATATTCCGCACCATATCGGCCGGCTTCTCGCCGCCCGCCGCTTCCCCGATCGAGGCGGTGACCAGATATTCCCGCATCGTCGCGGGCGGCTTGCCCCCGATCGACAGCACCCGCTCCGCGAGCTCGTCGATGTGAAGCGCCGCTTCGTTGTACAGCTCCTCGAATTTGAGGTGCAGCGTGAAGAAGACCGGTCCCTTCACGAACCAATGATAATTGTGCAGCTTGACGAATAAGACGTTCCAGTTGGCGATCTGCTTGTTCAGGAACGCGACGACGTTCTGCGTCGTGCCCGAGCCTTGACCGGACGGCGTCCAGTCGAGCGTTGCGTTTTGAGTCATTTGTTCCGCTTCCTCTCTTGTTCGAATGACTTGCTCTTCTCTAAAGTACCATTATTTTGCAACGAAGCAGTGGATCTTATCACAACGCCGCGAAATGTATTTTCTTCCGAGCCCCGCTTGTCTTATACTAAGAGGTAATGTTTTTAGAAAAGGCGGGATCCGAACCATGAGCGCATATCATCCGTTAACCGAGTCCGAAGCGATCGAACGGGCGCGGGCCGTCCCGGGCGTCTTCGCCCCCGGCGCGAACCTGACCGTACGCGAGATCGGCGACGGCAATTTGAATTTGGTGTTCCATATCCAAGAGTCCGGCCAGGGCAAAGGGCTCATCCTGAAGCAGGCGCTTCCGTACGCGAAGGTCGTCGGCGAATCGTGGCCGCTGACGCTCGACCGCGCCCGCATCGAGAGCGAGGCGCTGATGATCCAAGGCGAGCTCGCGCCCGGCCTCGCGCCGAAGGTGTACGAATACGAGGCGGAGCTCGCGCTGACGATCATGGAGGATTTGAGCGATCACGTCATTATGCGCCGAGGCCTGATCGAAGGCAACGCGTATCCGCTCTTCGCCGGCCATATCGGGGAATTCCTCGCGCGGACGCTGTTCTTCACGTCGGATTTCGGCATGAACCAGCAGCAGAAGAAGCTGCAGACCGGGCGATTCATTAACCCCGAGCTGTGCAAAATTACGGAAGATTTGATCTTCGACGACCCGTATACGGTATCGGCGAACAATAATTACGATCCCGCCATCGAAAACGAGGCCGCCGCGCTGCGCTCCGACCGCGAGCTGCATCTCGAGGTCGCGCGCCTGCGCTACGGCTTCCTGACCAAGGGGCAGGCGATGCTCCACGGCGATCTGCATACCGGCTCGATCTTCGTCACGCCGACGTCGACGAAGGTCATCGACCCCGAGTTCGCGTACTACGGGCCGATGGGCTTCGACATCGGCGCCGTACTCGCGAACCTGCTGCTGAACGCCGCGGCGCAGGGCGGCCGCATGGACGACCCGTCCGCGCTCGGCGACTTCCGCGCGTACCTGCTCGACACCGTCAAGCAGGTATGGGTCGAGTTCGAGACGCGCTTCCGCGCGCTGTGGGCGGAGCACTGCGTCGACCGTCTGCTGCGGGAATCCGGTTACCTGGACGCGTTCCTCGCCGAGCTGCTGCAGGATACGTTCGGCTACGCCGGCGCGAAGATGGTCCGCCGCATCGTCGGCCTCGCCCACGTCGCCGACATCGACGGCATCCCGGACGAAGCGCGCCGCAACCGCGCCCGCCGCGTCGCGTTAGGCATCGGCGCCGATCTCATCAAGCGGCACCGGACGGCGGGATCGATCGGTCAGATGCTCGCCGTCGCGAACCTCCATTTTGCATCGAAAGAAGGCAACTGAATTGACTGCTGCGAACCACGATAATTGGCTGCAATCGGTCCGCTGGAACGCGGATCATCTCGATTTGCTCGATCAACGGCTCCTTCCGGAGGAAGTCGTCTACTTGAAGCTCGTCGCGTCGAAGGACGTCTGGGACGCGATTAAAGAGCTGAAGGTGCGCGGGGCGCCGGCGATCGGCATCGCCGCCGCGTACGGGCTGTATTTAGGCGTCCAAGGCGAAGCCGGCGGCGTGCCGGAGCTCCTCGCCGCCGTGAAGCGCGAGCGCGATTACTTGGCGTCTTCGCGACCGACCGCCGTCAACCTGTTCTGGGCGCTCGACCGGCTCGTCCGGAAGGCGTCGGAGCTGGCGGAAGCCGGAGCCGACGCCGCGACGATCAAGGAAGGCCTCCTGCAGGAGGCGATCGTCATTCAGTCCGAGGACGAGGAGACGAACCGCGCGATCGGCGAGCACGCGCTGTCCCTGTTCGAGGACGGCTACGGCGTCCTGACGCACTGCAACGCCGGCGGCCTCGCCACCGCCCGCTACGGCACCGCGACGGCGCCGATGTATCTGGCGAAGGAGAAGGGCTGGAACCTGCGCGTGTTCGCGGACGAGACGCGCCCGGTGCTGCAGGGCGCCCGGCTGACCGCGTTCGAGCTCATGCGCGCGGGCATCGACGTGACGCTCATTACCGATAACATGGCCGCGATGGTCATGTCCAAGGGCTGGATCCAAGCGGTCATCGTCGGCACCGACCGCGTCGCCGCGAACGGCGACGTCGCGAACAAGATCGGCACGTACGGCGTAGCCGTGCTCGCGAAGGCTCACGGCATTCCGTTCTACGTCGCTTGTCCGATGTCGACGATCGATCTGAACACGCCTACGGGCGCCGACATTCCGATCGAAGAGCGGCACGAAGACGAAGTGACCGTCGGCTTCGGCAAGCGCACCGCGCCGCAAGGCGTGAAAGTGTACAACCCGGCGTTCGACGTCACCCCGGCGGAATACGTATCGGCGATCATTACCGAGAAGGGAATCGTTCGCGCCCCTTACGCGGATAACCTGCGCCGCCTGTTCGAATAGTCGGTTTTCGCAAAAAAATGCTGCTCTCCGAAGGTCGGAGAGCAGCATTTTCTATGTTCAGATCATCTTTAATAGCGCGTCCGCCCCTTTCATGCCGACCTGAACGCCGAGCTTCTCCGCTTCGATCGTCACCGACTCGAGCGGCGCGTTCACGAGTTCCTCGAGCGTCTTGACGCCGACGGCGCGTCCCGCGACGATGCCGCGGTCCTTCAGCCGTTCGTTCAGCAGGGCGACGTCCAACGCGCCGCACATAATGTACCCCCGGTCGGTCGCGACGGCGACAAGGTTCGTCTTCGGCAGCTTCACCTCGATGCCGATCATCGCGTGTCCTCCGATGGTCATGGGCACCATCCGCATCATCCGTATTCGCCTCCCTTCGTCTCGCATCCCTCTCCCATATATATATGCGAAAGACGACGCCTCGTGAGGGCTGGCGCAATTCGGGCCAATTCCGGGGACCGTCCGTCCATGGCTCGGCGGGTCGCGCGTCATATCCTAATGGTTATAGGGAGGAGATGAAAAGGATGCATCGATCGAATATAGCCTCTAAGGCGAAGTCGCTTGTCGGCGGTCCGATCGTCGTCAAGATGAAGGACGGCAAGACGGTGTCCGGCACGCTCGTCCGCATCGCCGGCCAGCGTCTGTACGTCGCCCCGCATGGCGCCGCCGGCGGGAAGCGGAAGTCCGCTCCGGTTCGGACGAAGGCGCTGCTTCCGCTGCTGCTGTTCGACATCGGGGCGATCGGCGCCGGCGTGCCTTACGGGTACGGCGGCTACGGACCCGGACCGTACGGCGGTCCCTACGGCCCTTACGGCCCATACGGACCGTATGGCGGCCCGCAAGGCGGGCTCTGGTTCTAACGATCTGGTTCTAACGAAAGGGGCGATGCCGCAGCCATTCGTCGTTCGAATGACCGGCGGCATCGCCCCTTCTCGCGTTACGCCGTCGACGTCCCGCCTTGCACGCGGTTCGCCTCGGATTGCAGTCGTTCCCTCAGCTTCTCGGGCGACAGCGGCGGACTGTATAAATAGCCTTGCAGCTCGTCGCAGCCGTAAGTGCGAAGGTAGGCCAGCTGCTCCTCCGTCTCCACGCCCTCCGCGATGACCGTCTGGCCCAGATGATGCGCCATCGTAATGATCGTCCGCACGATCGCCGCGTCGTTCGGGTCGTCCATAATGTCGCGGACGAACGAACGGTCGATCTTCAGCTTGTCGACCGGGAAGCTCTTCAGGTAGTTCAGCGAGCTGTAGCCGGTGCCGAAGTCGTCGATCGAGATGCGAAGGCCCAGCTCCTTCAGCCGCATCAACGCCGCCGTAGCGAACTCCACGTCCATCGTCATGCTTTCGGTAATTTCCAGCTCCAAATATTCCGGCGCTAGATCGGTTTCGATCAAGATCGCCGCGACGCGCTCGGTTAAGTTCGGCTGAAGGAATTGCCGCACCGACAAGTTGACGGATACCGGAATCGGCGGGAGCCCGTCGAGCTGCCAAGCCCGGTTTTGCCGGCACGCCTCGCGAATGACCCACTCGCTGAGCGGCACGATGAGGCCCGTCTCCTCCGCGATCGGGATGAATTCGCCCGGCGAGACGATGCCGCGTTCCGGATGCCGCCAACGGATCAGCGCCTCCGTGCCGACGATCTCGAACGACGGAATATGAACCTGCGGCTGATAGACGAGGACGAACTCCCCGTCTTGAATCGCCTTGCGAAGATCGTTCTCCATCGTAAACTTCGACAAGTACAACTCGTCCATCTCGGGCGTGTACAGCTCGTAGCCGTTCTTGCCCCTCTCCTTCGCTTTGGAGAGCGCGACCCCGGCGTTCTTCAACAGCACCGATTCGTCCGCGCCGCCGCAGCCGACGGCGATGCCCATGCTGGTAGAGATGTGCAGCGTATATTCCTGAATCAGGAACGGCTCGTCCAGCTCTTCGGTAATGCGGTGCGCCAGGTCGCCGGGCAGTACGGCGCCGCCGCTGTCGCGGAACAGGATGCCGAATTCGTCCCCTTCCATGCGCGCCGCCACGCCGAAGTCGGACACGCTCCGGTTCAGCCGGTCGGCCAGCTGCAAGAGCAGCATGTCGCCGATGTCTTGACCGAGCGAGCCGTTGACGAGCTTGAAGCGGTCCACGTTCAGCAAGACGACGTAAACGCGCGTCCGGTCGCCGGCCGATACTAAATATTCCGCGACCATGTCCCGAAACAGCCGCCGATTCGGCAGCCCCGTCAGGTCGTCGTAATACGCCATATGTTTAATGCGTTCTTCCGTTTGCCTTTTCTTCGTAATGTCTTCGTAGATCGCGATCACGCCCGTAATATTCCGCTTGTCGTCTTTGATCGGAAGCGTGGTCACGTGAATGTCGGCCGGGTATCCGGTATTCAGCACGATGACGGAGTGGAACGTCGAGACGTCGCCGCCGAGCGTCTGTTGGAAGCGCCGCATCGTCTCGTTCAAATGATTGACATGGATGAATTCCGTGAACGACTTGCCGATGACCTCCGACTCCGCGTATCCCGTAATGATCCTGGAAGCCGGATTCGTCCGGACGAACGCGCCGGACCGATCCAACAGCGTGATCGCCACGGGAATCGAATCGAACAGCGACGTGAACACTTCGTCCTTCTGCGCCAGCTTCCGCTCGACCGACGCTTCGTCGGCTTTCTCGCTGCGAGAGCGCCAAATGATGCCGGCGGCGGCCGCGACGAGAAGAATCGCCGCTATCCACGCATACGCCCGATCGGATGGAGAGTGTCCTCCTCCTTGGGCAAGCCAAACGAGGAAGGCGGCGGCTTGCGCCGCCACCGCGATGACAGTCAGCGACTTCGGGTTGAGGAATGGAAGTTTACGCATGGTTGGAATCCTTTCGCGCGAGCCGACGCCGGAGGCTGGTCGAATGCGAAGCGCTATAAAGTCGAATTATGTAATAATTTGTCGTACAGGGGTCGAAATCCTGCCTGCCCGAAAATTATTCCGCTCTTCGTTACTTCCTCGAGGCCAAGGCGGCGCTCAGCACGCATGCCCAACCGGTCAAAAACGCAACGCCCCCGAGCGGCGTAATCGCGCCGAGCCACGAAATTTCCGTAACGCTGAGCGCATATAAACTGCCGGAAAACAACGCCGTTCCCAAGACGAACGCCCAGCCCGCCCACGACAGCAGCTTCGGACGGCGAAGCGAGCCGCCCAAGAGGCCGACGAGCAGCATCCCGACCGCATGCAGCATGTGATATTGAACTCCCGTATCGTAAATGTCCGCGTAATAATCCTCGAGCTGCAGCCCGTGCGCGCCGAAAGCGCCGATCGCCACGCTGAGGAATGCGCTGACGGCTCCCGCCGCCACCCATGTTCTCGTCACCATAAAAATCTCCCTTTCTATCTGGCCTTCCCGTTGGTTAAAATGATAATGCATCGAATGAAAAAAGGAAACTTTTTTCATGATATACTCTATGAAAAGAGGAAAGGAGGAGTCCCCTCTTGGAACGTACGCATTCGAAAATCGGCATCGCTTCATTCATCCTGGCCGTCGTCTCCGTACTCGGCATCATCGGCTCGGCGATCGGCGCGAGCGTCCTCGCCGCCGGCTTCGCGAACGATCCGGCGTTCTTGAACGGCGTCGAGGCCGGCGTGCTGCCGGAAGGCATGGGCGGCTTCTTGGCGGTCATCGGGCTAATGTTTCTTTTTATTTTGACTGCGCTCGTCGGCGCGGTGCTCGGGCTCGTAGGCCTGTTTCAGAAGGAACGGCTCAAGCTGTTTTCGATTCTGGGGCTCGTGTTCAATTCGCTCGTCGTCCTGTTCGTCATGGTCATCATGATCATCGGCATGCTGGCGGCTCCGGCGCTGCCGGGCACGTTTCAGTAATCGCCGCGCAGGCGCCCTGCAGCCGGTGAAATTCCGACGATTTCGCCCTTGCGGCGGCAGCGGCGCCCTGCAGCCGATGAAACTCAAGCACCGGAGCAAAATAGGCTGCCTCCCAAGCGGATCGCCGCCTAAGAAACAGCCCTTGACTCCTTTATAACTGCGCCTCCACCGCCTGCACGACCCGCTCCGCGTGGAACGGCTTGATCAGGAAGTCCGATGCGCCCGACGCCATCGCTTCCATGACCAACCCGCGCCGTCCTAACGCGCTGCACATAATCACCTTAGCCCCGGGCTCGATGGCCCGAATGCGCTGCAGCCCGTGGAAGCCGTGCGACTCCCGCAACGTAATATCCATCGTGACGACGTCGGGCTTCAGAAGCGCGAACTTCCGCACGGCGTCCTCCCCGTTCGCCGCCTCCCCGACCACCTCGTGACCTCTCGATTCCAAGGCGTCTCGGATCAACACCCGCATGAACGCCGCGTCGTCCACGACCAAAATTCTCGCCAATCATTTCACTCCTTCTTCTTCGTCCGTTTCGTTACAGCCATTGTACCTCCGGCTTGTCCCGCGACGAATAGGAAGGGCTTCTCATTCCAACCGATGGGAATTCCTATCTTTCAATTTCCACTCCCCTACCGATTTCCGCTCAAGCCTACCTCCTTTGCATAGTGCAAAACGAAAATCGTTGCCCGTCCGCCCCATCGGCGGTAAAATGAATCAACCCTAAGAAAATCCGTTCAGCCCTACACGGAAAGCGAGGGATTAACTCAATTAGGGAGGATGTCGTACGTGTCCAACGAGCAATTGATGGCGATGATTCGCCAGGCGATCGTCGAGAGCGCCGAAGACGTGAAAGCTTACGTGAACGTAAAGATCGAGGAGGTCCGCACCGAGTTGTCCGCCAAGATCGAGGGCGTTCGCACCGAGCTGTCCGCCAAGATCGAGGGCGTTCGCACCGAGCTGTCCGCCAAGATCGAGGAGATTCATCCGCGGCTGGATAAGTTCGAAGAAGACATGGATTACATTCGGACGAGCCTGCAGGAGCACGACAGCGATATTTTCAAACTAAAGAAAACCGTAAAGTCGATCACGACCAATTGACATACTCGGAGGCCTGCCGCAGCACGATGCGGAGGGCCTCTTTTTTCGTTTCGAATACGCGGATGCCATTCCTCACTCATTCCCCCCGTCCCTCCCGCATATAGTGAATACAAGACCCATTTCCGATTTCATTCACCATGGGGGGTGCACCCTTTATGACGGAGCCGTTGTTTATCGTATCCCGGGAGGATTGGTCGCTGCATCGCAAAGGGTACGAGGACCAATCGCGACACCAGCAGCGCGTGAAGGACGCGTTGAAGCGCAATCTGTCGGATATCGTCTCGGACGAGAGCATCGTGCTGTCGGACGGACGCAAGCAAGTGCGCGTTCCGATCAAGAGCCTCGACGAGTTCCGATTCCGCTACAACTTCAGCAAGAGCAAGCACGTCGGTCAAGGCGACGGCGACAGCCAGGTCGGCGACGTGCTCGGCCGCGACCCGCAGCCCGCGCAGCAGCCGGGCAAAGGCGAAGGCGCCGGCGACAAGCCCGGCGAGGACGTGTACGAAGCAGACGTCGACATGGAAGAGTTGGAGAACGTCCTGTTCGAGGACTGGGAGCTGCCCGACCTGAAGCGCAAGGAGAAGCAAATCGTGCAGACCGAGGATACGCGCTTCACCGACGTTCGCAAGAAGGGCATGATGTCGAACATCGACCGTAAGCGCACGCTGCTCGAAAACCTGAGGCGCAACGCGACGCGCGGCGTTCACGGCTTCGGCGGCATCTCGCCCGACGATCTCCGCTTCAAGACGTGGGAGACGATTCGAAAGCCCGAATCGAGCGCCCTCATCATCGCCATGATGGACACGAGCGGCTCGATGGGATCGTTCGAGAAATATTGCGCGCGGAGCTTCTTCTTCTGGATGACTCGCTTCCTGCGGCGCAAATACGAGCACGTGGAGATCGTGTTCATCGCGCACCACACCGAGGCGAGAGAAGTGACCGAAGAGGAATTTTTCACGAAGGGCGAGAGCGGAGGCACGATCTGTTCCTCCGCGTACCAGAAGGCGATCGAACTGATCGACGCGCGGTACCCGCCGTCGCAGTACAACATCTACCCGTTCCACTTCTCCGACGGCGACAATCTGACGAGCGATAACGAGCGCTGCGTCAAGCTTATCCGCGAGCTGCTCACGCGCTGCAACCTGTTCGGCTATGGCGAGGTGAACCAATACAACCGCAGCAGCACGCTCATGTCCGCGTATCGCAACATTAACGAGCCCGGCTTTCTGTACAGCATCATTAAGGAAAAGGGCGAAGTGCATAAGGCGCTCAGACACTTTTTCGGTAAAAAGGAGACCGTGGGGGGGTAACCGACAGATGCTTGCGGAGGAACAAAAACAACTGGAAGCCGCCATCGAGGAAATTACGGACATCGCGCGAAACTTCGGGCTAGACTTCTACCCGATGCGATACGAAATTTGTCCCGCCGACATCATCTATACGTTCGGGGCGTACGGCATGCCGACGCGGTTCAGCCACTGGAGCTTCGGCAAGAGCTTCCATCGAATGAAGACGCACTACGACCTGGGATTGTCGAAAATTTACGAGCTCGTCATCAACTCGAACCCGTGTTACGCATTCCTGCTCGACGGCAACTCGCTCATTCAAAACAAGCTGATCGTCGCGCACGTGCTCGGACACTGTGACTTCTTCAAGAATAACGTTCGCTTCTCCCGCACGAACCGCGACATGGTCGAGAGCATGGCCGCGACGGCCGAACGCATCCGCGGCTACGAGATCGAATACGGCACCGAAGCGGTCGAGCGGTTCCTCGACGCCGTACTCGGCATTCAGGAGCATATCGACCCGAGCTTGACGCGGCAGGCTCGGCCCGGGGAGGCGCGCAAGGGGGACGGGAAGCCGCAGGTCGAGGCGCCCGATCCGTACGGCGATCTATGGGAGCTCGACGAGGAGGCGCGCGCCGCCGCCGCGGCCGAAGCCGAACCGGAGAAGACGCGTTTCCCCGTCGAGCCGGAGAAAGACATTCTCTGGTTTATCGAGCAGTACGCGCGCGGCATGCCGGCGTGGCAGCGCGACATCTTAACGGTTATGCGCGAGGAGATGCTGTACTTCTGGCCGCAGATCGAGACGAAGATCATGAACGAAGGCTGGGCGTCCTACTGGCACACGCGCATTCTGCGGGAGCTCGACCTAACGCCGGAGGAGACGATCGAATATTCCAAGCTGAACTCCTCCGTCGTCGTGCCGTCGCGCCACCAGCTGAACCCGTATTACTTGGGATACAAGATTTTCGAGGACATCGAGAAACGGTTCGGCCGCGACTACATGTTCGAGGTGCGGGAGCTGAATTCCGACCAATCGTTCCTGCGCAACTATCTGACGAAGGAGCTCGTGGAGGACCTCGACTTGTACGTGTTCGAGAAACGCGGACAGGAATGGCTCATCACGGATAAGACGTGGGAGCGCGTGCGCGACCAGCTCGTCGCTTCGCGCGTCAACGGCGGCTTCCCCGTCATCCGCGTCCTCGACGGCGACTACATCCAGAACGGCGAGCTGTATTTGAAGCATGAGTACGACGGCGTCGAGCTCGACATCAAGTACATGGAGCGCACGCTCCCCTACGTGAATCAGCTTTGGGGCCGCACGGTGCATCTCGAGACGATCGTCGAGGATAAGAAGATCGTGTTCACCTACGACGGCAAGAAGCATCATAGAAGGTTTATATAAGGAGGGAGCCGCCTGATCCGTTGGCGATCGGCGGCTCTCTTCCGCATGAACGACTACCGAGGCATAATGACGAAGCCGTTCGCCTTCCGCGATTTCAAAACTTGAATCAACTGCTTCTGCTGAGAAGCGTCGCAGGTTACCTCCACCATAACCTCGCTTTTCCGGGTCGGAAACAGCTTAAGCTTCTTTTTATTAACCGCTAATTCGATGAGCAGTCCCAAGAGGAACCCGCCTCCTAAGCCAAGCAACCCCCAAATGACCGGTCCCCAGTGCCACACGAAGCCGTAAATCACGCCTAGTACCGCGAAGATCGTTCCGCCCATCATGGCTCCGTCCAGAATGCTTCTGCCGTCGACCCGATGAATGGAGTCGACGATATGCGTATGGGAATCCAGGTTTTCCATAGGCAGGGCAACGATCTGTCGCGATGGAACGCCCAACTTTTCAAGATCGTGGATCGCCATCTCTACGAAGGGCGAATGTTCGAACGTGGCGACGATTTGCACTGCGTTGTTTTCGTGAGTATGTTGCTGTCCCAAGTTTGCAGCCCTCATTCTAAGGTATCGGATTTGTTCGATATCGAATAACGTATTGTTTTCATTCACCGATGTGTAGGCATGATAGACTGCGAAAGCGTACATGGAAGGCAAAAATAGGAACCACTGCCAATCCACAATGGCGGCCGCGCCGGCAAAATTCCCTTGCAACGAATAGAGGTAGACGCGAACGGCCTCGGCCTTATAGCAAATAAAGATCCACCAGGCCAACACGAAGGTGCCGACGATCGTACTGCCGCTGTATAATTGCCCCAAGCCGGGGGTTAACATCGACCAGACCGCTCCCGCCCACGGAATTTTCTTGTCAAGGATAACGACATCGAAAAAGCTGACGTCCGAAGGCGGGACCGGCGCGTCTTCCGCTTCGGCAAGAACGTGACTCTTCTTTATCTCGACCGCGCAACGGTAACTGTCCCAGATGCTGTACACATAAACGGCCACATAAAGCAAGCCCCAGTCCTGATCGATTTGAGCCTTGGCCTCCTCGAACCTTCCAAGGAAAGATAAGGCGATTCCCGTATTTAAATTGGACTGGCTATTGACCACGAGCTCCCAGAAGATCAACACGAAGCCGTGCAGGTACTTACCTATAAACATGTGCCCGAATCCGGGGAATGCGGCCGACCACCAGGCTGCGATCCAAGGCGTGCGGGGATACACCGAGTTAATGCCGAATACGGATATTTTCCCTTTGGAATAGCGAGGCTTCAAGTTTGCGGACTGGATCTTCCGATGTGGCATAAGCTTCTTCTCCCGCGCCTGGATGTCTCCGCATACTATTTCCAATAACTGCCTGACTTATGAATGATTTGCTTCCCGAATCGCTTCGAACCGAGCGAGCGCCTTCTTCCCGAACGGCATGAACGCCTGTATCAGCGGGCCGACGAGCATCGTCGCGACGAGCGTCCCGATGCCGATCAAGCCGCCGAGAAGAAGAGCGATGCCGAGCGCGGCGACCTCGCCGGCGATGCGCGAGGCGCCGAGACCGAGCCTGAACCGAGCGTGAAGGGCGAGCATCAAGCCGTCGATTTGGCTTTTCGGGAAACCGCTGGGAACGTAGACGGCGACCCCCGCCGCCATGCACGCGATGCCGATCCCGAGCGATACATAAGAGACAAGGCCGCTCGGCGCGAAATGCTCGAGAAAGACCAGCAGCGAAACGTCGATTGCGACGCTGTTGACGAAGACGGTTCCCAGGGAAAGCCATTCGGGCGGGCGCCTGACGAGCGCGGCGTTCAGGAACAACAAGACGCCCTGAACGATAAACACGCAGGTCCCGACGGTAAGCCCCGTCGTTTGGCTAAGCGCGACGAAGAGAGTATCCCAAGCGCTTGCGCCGAGACCCGCTTTGATAATGAGCGCGATACCGAAAGCCATGCAGAAGATGCCGAAGAGAAAGAACAGCGTTCGAACGATCCATTTCATCGGAAGCAGCCTTTCTTGAAGGGGGTAGGCGAACTTCCATAGTATACGCGTTCGGCGCGACCCGATGCTCCATAAACGGTTCTCATCGGTTTCTCTACGCCTTCACACCCCCGAATCCATCGCTTTTTCGCCCCGTCCTTGACAACAACGCAACGCCTAATCCCATCCAGCATAGAGCGAGCGGCACGTTTTTCGCGCCGATGGCGATCTCCCACATCAGGCTGCCGTCCGAAGTTTCGCTAATCCAAAATTCCAACAATAATGCGCCCAAGGAACAGACGCCGATCCCCGAAAACAACAACGCTTCCGCCCTCGGGAGGGCGCGGCGGACGGCGAGCGCCGCCCCCCACAGAAACATACCGACGGCGAACGACAGCACCGTCAGCAAGAAGAGCATCCATCCGCCGATGACGACCGGCGATCTCCATTCCGTCAGCGGATCGACGACGTTCGTTTGCAGTACATACGAAACCGCCTGCAACAAACAACTCCCTTGGGCCGCCCGAAGGCCGACGCGGCCCATTCTGCCGACCTTCCCGAAGCTTTCTTCATAGCCTAACAACGCGATGAAGAAGAAGAGCGGCGACAGGAACATGAATTGGCTGAGCTCGACCGCGCTAAGACCCAACCATGGATCGTTGCGGTTATAGGTCGTACTTCCATGGGTCACTGCGAAGACGATGCCGGCAAACATAAAATAAACGCCGCCCAAGAGGCTCATCGCCCCCGCCCAACGAACTCTCATTCCGACTCCCCCGTCCCTTCGTTTCTCGCGAATCGCGATATCGGACGCGTAACGTCACCCGCATTCTCCGCACCTACTCGTAACTAGTCGAAGGAAGCGTTATCGTAAACGCGGTGCCCTTGCCGATCTCGCTCCGCACGCTTACATTCCCTCTCATCGCCTCGATAATGCGGTAGCTTACCATCAAACCCAAGCCCGTCCCCCGCTCCTTCGTCGAATAGAAGGGATTTCCCAGGCGGCGGATCTGCTCCTCCGACATGCCGCAGCCGTTGTCCTCCAGTTGGATCACCACTTGATCTTTGTGCTTGTAGGCGGTGATGGCCAACCTGCCGCCGGGGTTCATCGCTTCGACGGCGTTCTTGATGAAATGAATGAGCGCTTGGGCGAACGTCTTCGGTTCGGCGAGCACATACAATGCATCCTCCGCTTGAACGACCATCGCGTGGCCGTGGGAAACGACGTACGCTTCCATCATGCTCGCGACGTTGTGAATCTGCTCCTTCACGTTCATCGATCCCATAGGTTCCGTGTGCGGCTTGGAGTACGTCAGGTAGTCGGAGATGATCGTCTCGGTCCGCCTCAGCTCCTCCAACGCCATAGTCAAATAGTTCAAATCCGTTTCGTTCTTCGATCGGGACCGCAACAGTTGAATGAATCCGTGGGTCACCGTCAGCGGATTGCGAATTTCATGGGCGATCGTGGCCGCCAGCTGCCCGAGCACATGCATCTTCTCCGATCGCTGCAATTCGCTGCGCATCCGAGCGTTGTCTCGCAACGTCTCGATCAGGTACGTCGACATCCACATGCAGCCCGTAACCAACAAACAATAGACCGCGAAGAAATAGAAATAACTCGGTTCGTTCGCATTCATCTTGAGTAAGCTGACCAAGGATACGGTAACGGCGGCGGCGAACGCGAGCAGCACGCCGACGGTAACGGTGATTTCCCGTGAAGTGCGCTTCATGATATAGAGGCATGCTATCGTTAGGAGAACAATGGGGATATAGGAAAACAGAGTCGCTTCTATGCCGTCCCCTCCGAGGTAGAGGCGGTAGGCGAATAACGCAACGGCAACCCAGACGCCCGTGCGCACGCCGCCGTACAGGATCGAAATCAACAGGGGAACGATCCGGAGGTCGTAGATATACCCTGGAAATTCGGTGAACGGGAACGTCATGCAGAACAACACGCCCGCGGCGCAGAAGACGCCTACGCCGAACGGGGACCACTTGCCTTGGTCCACCCAGAAGAAGGAACACGCGAAGACGCTGACGATAATAAACAAGAAGTCTAGTAGGAGACTCTCGAAGCCAAGCATGTCCCATCCCCCTATCGGAAGTCCGATCCATCGTCTCCGCCGTTCCGGCGACTACTTGAATGATTCTTTGGCTTTGAAAGATTCTCCTTTTTTTTTCCGACGAAAATGTTTAAACTCCAACTCCAACTCCGTCCCGAAACGACCGGTTTTCGGTTCCGCGGAATAGAAACGGGCGTCCGCGGATTGTTGGCATATGTACAAACCACCTTCCATATATTGGATAGCAACGTGAGCTTACAATATATGGAGGTGTAGTGGTGGTTTCCCTCGCTTTGCAAAGACGTCTGGCGGCAGCGCTGCTGACGGCGGTTACGTTAGTTCTGCTCGGGTGGACGTTCCCCGCATCGGCCGCCGCCGAAACGGAGGTCGACTCCCTGCTGATCGTCAATAAATCGATAAACGAGCTGGCGTATTTCAAGGACGGCGAACTCGTGCGCATCTTCCCCGTCGCCACGGGGAAAACCGAGGAGCTGACCCCCGAAGGGACGTTCCCGATCGTCAACAAAATTAAGAATCGCCCCTATTACAAGGAGAAGATACCGGGCGGCGACCCGGCCAACCCGCTCGGGAAGCGCTGGCTCGGCTTGCATGTCGGGAATACGGTCGGCACGACGTATGCGATTCACGGCAACAATAACGAGAAATCGATCGGCAAATATGTAAGCGCCGGCTGTATTCGGATGTATAACGATGACATCGAATGGCTGTTCGAGCAGCTCGACGTCGGCACGAAGGTCGTCGTGACTTCTTCCGAGATGACGTTCGAGGAGTTGGCCGTCAAGCACCATTACGAAGTGCTGGCCCCGTTCGACGCCTCCCTCTCCGTCAATGGCCAACAGTTCCCTCTCCAGAAGCCGCTGTTCCTGTACCAAGGCGTGACGTACATCCCGCTGAGACAGGGCTTCGAGCTGCTCGGCGGCATCGTGCATTGGGACGCCGAGACCGGCCTCGTCACCTCGACCGTCGGGGACCGCGTCATCGTCCACCGGCCGGGGACGCCGGAAGCGACGCTGGACGGGGAAGCCTTGTCGCTCGGGGTCGCCTCCCGCAATCGGGACGGCACCGTCATGATTCCGCTCCGCGCCATGGCGACGTTAACCGGGTGGACCGTCCATTGGGACGCGGCGAAGCGAACGATTTTCATGGAGCGGCTGCTCTGAACGTACGCCGCCGGTGAGCGGCCTGACACCCGAAGTAAGTTATAATTTCGAATCGTCAGACTATTTTTCGGACCGATGGGAATACTCCAGATGTACCAACAATTCCCACGAAGGCAGGTGAAACGATGGACGCCGACATGAGCGTAGTGGATGTGCTCGAGGAAATTCGGCGGCTTCGCCGAACCGGCGATTCGCTGAACAAGAAGAAGCTGAAGCAGAGCCACCCGCAGTTGCTGCGCAATGCGCTGTACTACTTTCCGAGCTGGGAACATGCCGTCCAAAGTACAGAAGCCTAACCTTTCAGCCAAGCGACCGCATACAATATTGAAGCAGAGAGTCCGCTCTCTGCTTCTTTTTTTGTCGAGAGCCCCCGACTAAAAAAAAAGAAACCGATCCCTCGGGGATCGGCCTCGTCGATGTTATAACACTTTGCTTAAGAACTCCTTCGTCCGCGGATGCTGCGGCGTCGCGAACAACGACGCCGGCTCCGCTTCCTCGACGATGCGCCCGCCGTCCATGAACACGACGCGGTCGCCTACCTCGCGGGCGAAGCCCATCTCGTGCGTCACGACGACCATCGTCATGCCTTCCCGCGCCAGCTCCCGCATGACGTCGAGCACCTCGCCGACCATCTCGGGATCGAGCGCCGACGTCGGCTCGTCGAACAGCATGACGGCCGGCTGCATGGCGAGCGCCCGGGCGATGGCGATGCGTTGCTTCTGTCCGCCGGACAGCTGCGACGGATACGCGTCCGCCTTATGCTGCAGGCCGATCCGCTCGAGCAGCCGCATCGCGAGGGCGCGCGCTTCGGCATCCGTCGTGCCCTTCAGCTTCTTCGGCGCGATCGTAATGTTGTCGATGACGCGCAGATGCGGGAACAGATTGAATTGTTGGAACACCATGCCCATCCGCTCCCGCAGCTTGTTGATGTCCGTCTTCTTGCCGGTCAGCGGCAGACCGTCGAAGACGATCTCGCCCGACGTCGGCGTCTCGAGCAGGTTGAGGCAGCGCAGGAACGTACTCTTGCCCGAGCCGCTCGGTCCGATGACGACGACGACTTCGCCTTTGGCGATCGACGTGTCGATCCCCTTGAGCACCTGCGTCTTCCCGAACGTCTTGGTTAACCCCATTACGTTAATCACTGGCCCTCATCCTCCTCTCGAGCAGCCCGACCAGCTTCGACAGCGTAAAGACGACCACGAAATAAAATATCATGACGATGATGTACGGTTCCAGCCCGCGGAACGTAATCCCGCGAATGACGCCGGCCTTGTACATCAGCTCGCCGACCCCGATCGTCGAGACGACGGCGGTTTCCTTCACGACGACGACGAATTCGTTGCCGAGCGCCGGGATGATATTCTTGACCGCCTGCGGCAGGATAATGTTCCGCATCGCCAACCCGTGCGGCATGCCGAGCGATCGCGCGGCTTCCATCTGGCCTTTATCCACCGATAAGATGCCTGCGCGCATAATTTCCGCGACATAAGCGGAGGAGTTGATCGACAAGGCGATGACCCCGTAGAAGAAAACCGACGGCAGTCCAAGCATATCGGGAATGGTCGGAAACAATTGCGTGCCGCCGAAGTAAATGAGCGACACCTGTACGATCGCGGGCGTCGAACGCAAGAAATCGATGTATGCGACGGCGATCCAGCGCAGCGGGGCGATGCGGGACAAGCGCAGGAGCGCTACAAGGACCCCTAACAATACGCCGAAAATAATGCTGACGACGCCCAGCAGGACCGTGTACTTCAGTCCATCGAAATAAAAGGTATGGTACTTCGAGTAAATATCGGCGATCCATTCCCAGACGCTCTTCTGTTGCGCCATGTCGGCACTCCTCCTCTTGAAACGGAAAAGGAGACAAACGGGTCAACCGCTGTCCCCTGCCCTAACGCTTATTCCGCAGTATTTTCCATCGCGTTCGTCGCGTCCGTGACGAACTGGTCGATCTTTCCTTCGTCCGCGAGACGCTTCAGCGTCGCGTTCACCGCTTCGACGAGCGCCGCGGAACCCTTCGGCATCGCGATCGCGGAGCCCGCTTCGTCCTGCTCGAGCTGGATGTCGGCCAGAACGAGCTCCGGGTTCGCCGCGATGTACGCGTTCGCGACCGGCTCCTCCACGACGAGCGCCTCGACGTTGCCCGACTTCAGATCGAGCACGAGGTCCGGCAGCTTCGACAGCGCGCGAAGCTCCGATTGCGGCATCTGATCCGTGACGATGCCTTCTTGGATGGCGCCGAGCTGCGCGCCGACCTTCTTGCCCGCGAGCGATTCTACACTCGTATAGGTCGCCTTGTCTTCGGCGCGAACGATGACCTTCTGAATCGCCACGTAGTAGACGTCGGAGAAGTCGACCGCTTCCGCGCGCTCCGGCGTCGGCGTCATGCCGGAGATGACCATGTCGAGGTTGCCGGACTGCAGCGCCGTGAGCAGACCGTCGAAGCCCATATCCGTCAACGAGAGCTCGACGCCGAGATCCTTAGCGACTTCTTTAATAATCTCGATGTCGAAGCCGATGATCTGATCTTTCCCGTCGACGATCGCATGGAACTCGTACGGCGGATAGTCCGCGCTCGTGCCGACGCGCAGCTGGCCGGACGCCTTGATCGCCTCGAGCGCGTTCGCCGTTTCGCCGGACGGCTGCTCCGCAGGCGTCTCTACCGGCGGCTCTTCCACGCCGCCGGCGCCTTGCGAGCCGTCTCCCGTCGCATTGCCTCCGCCGCAGGCGCTCACGAATACCGCAAGCATCAATACCATCGCCAATATGAACCAAGAAGTGTTGTTCTTTCTCTGTGTAAGCTTCATATGTTTCTCCCTCCCGAATGTCCATCGCATATTTATGCAAATATGATTCAAGATTATAAACCACTGTTCAGACGCTTGCAACCTTAATTTGACGGGCTTCCAGCCGTTTCCTTGAGCCGAATTTGCGACCAGTCGGTACGGTAATACCGAAGCATCAGCGCAAGGCCGAACGCGGTCATATACAGATATAACGATACCCATGCCCCGTAGCTGCCCCACTCGAAGACGAACACCGCCAAATACGCGACCGGCAGGAACAGCAGCCAGTTGAGCGCGACGGACGCCTTCAGCAAATACGCGGTGTCCCCGATGCCCCGAAGACCGCCGCCGAAGAAGTTGTAGAACCCGTCGAACAGCTGCAGGAACGCCGCGACCTGAATCAGATGCGCCGTCAAGCGATATACCTCGGGATCGTCGGTATACCAGCGCGCGATCGACTCGGCGAACGCGAATTCAACGGCGCCGAGCGCAAGCAGGAACAAGCTGCCGAGCAGCGCGGTGTGCGTGCCGAGCTTGCGGGCGAGCTCGGGCGCCCCCCGGCCGATCTCCTGGCCGACGAGGATCGTCGCCGTCGCCCCGAACGCGAACGCCGGCATGAAGCCGAACGACATGACGTTCAGCGCGACCTCGTTCGCCGCGACCGCCGTCGTGCCGAGCTCCATGACGAACCGGGTGAAGACGAGCATCGAGACGCTCATCGCGAATTCCTGCAAGCCGAGCTTGCCGCTCTCCGCCGCGATGAGCTTCGTCTCGGACAGCGATGGCCGCACCCGGCGCCGCGTGCCGAAGCGTCCCGCCATGCGGACGTAATATACGTATAGGCAACCGAGCAGGCCGACCGCCTCGCCCGCGACCATGCCCCAGCCCGCGCCGGCGAGGCCGAGGGTCGGCAAGCCGAACTCGCCGAACGCAAGGCCGTAGGTCAGGACGACCATCACCGCGTTCCCTAGAATCGTAAGGATCATCGGGGTACGGGTGTCGCCGACGCCGCGCAGGAAGCCGTGAAAGACGAAGATCGGAATCGAGAACGCCATCGCCGCGAACCGCAGCCGCAAATACGGCGTTCCCTCCGCCACGAACGCCGCGTCCCCGCCCATCATCGCGAGAATCGGCCCCGACGCGAACAAGCCGACGACGAACACCGCCGCCCCCATGACGGCTGAAACGAGCAGCGCGATGTACGTTCGCATAACGCCCTGGTCCATCCGTTCGGCGCCGTAGCTCTGCGCCACTAAATAATTGATCGTGTGCCCGAGCCCGGAAAACAAAGCCCAAGCATTGTACATAATGATATTGCACACGCCGACGATCGCGATGACGAGCGCGCCCATCTTGCCGACCAATATGAGGTTGATCGTGCCCGACGCCGTCATCGTCGCGAACGAGAGAATCGACGGCAGCGCGAGGGAGAGAATCGTTTTCCAATAACGCATGATTGCAGCAGTCCCCTTGTCGTTCCGCCCTACCCTCGGGCGTACGTGTCATCATTCTAACATACGGACAAGCGGCATACATTAGCGGTAGAAGCGCTTCGTCCGCTTCCGTTCCGAAGGAGGGATTCGTTATGTTTCCTCGCCGTCGCCGCCTTCATCGACTGCTCGTCCTTGCGATCGCGCCGCTCTTCCTGTTCGTCCTGTATCGCGCCGCGGAAGACTCGCTGATCCGTCTCTCGCCCGGTCCGGTGCCGCCGGCCCCGCCACAGGCGGAGCAACTTTCCGCGATTCCGGCCGACGCCGGCGCCGAACGTCTGCCGTACGCCGACGAACGGACCGCCGGCGAGCTCGCCGTCGTCGTCAATAAGGAGCATCCGCTCCCGGCGGGCTACATCCCGTCCGATCTCGTCGCGCCCGACATTCCGTTCGTCTTCGAGGGCGAACACGAGAAGCGTCTCCTCCGCGAAATCGCCGCGGGGGAAATCGAGAAGCTGTTCGAAGCGGCCGAGGAAGACGGGCTGCAGCTGTACGGCGTGTCCGGTTACCGTTCGTACGAGACGCAGAAAGCGCTCTACTCCTTTAATGTACGCACGAAGGGCGAAGCTCATGCCGCGCGGTACAGCGCCTTGCCCGGCACGAGCGAGCATCAGACCGGCCTCGCGCTCGACGTCTCCTCGGCGAGCGTCGATTATAAGCTCGTCCCCGCGTTCGCCGACACGGACGAAGGCCGCTGGCTCGTTCGTCATGCCCATCTATACGGCTTCGTCATCCGGTATCCGAGCGATAAAGAGGACGTCACGGGTTATGCGTACGAGCCGTGGCATCTGCGGTACGTCGGCCGCCCCGCCGCCTTGTCCGCGCATACGTACGACCTGACGCTCGAGGAGATGGCCGCCGGCGCCGTGCCCGTCCTGTCGCAGTGAACGCGCGAGAAGAAGTCGTTCCTCCGCTCGTCCGATTATGGTACATTGGATGGTAAAGGAAAACGATTTCGCCCCGGCGTTCGGCCGGCGGGTACGGGAGGACAGATCGGCGATGATAAGAGACGTATTAACGGAAGCGGAGCTGCGCGCGTTGCTCGGCGAATCCGGGGATTTCCAAGACGGGACGGGAATGAACGCGTCTACTTGGGACGTGGACGATCGCAAGCTGCTGCATGCGCTCGTGCGCAACCAGCTGCGGCTGCTTCATATGATCGAAGAGATGCAAGCCGAGCTTCGCATGTTGAAGGCCGCCGCCATGCCGCCCTCCGGCGCGGGGCGTCAGCTCGCCGCCGCCCTCGAACCGCTGCCGCTGCCGTTCATGAAGCAGTCCGCGGCGGCCGGCCGGGGCGACGACGAAGCCGAACAAGATAACGCCCCTTCCGCGGAAGCCTCGCGGAAAGAGCGTTATAAGCGCAGGTCGTTTTGGTGATCGGAAGGCCCGCTTAACGATTCAATAGACTTCCCACGTACCGCAGCAGCTCGTTGGCGCACGTCGGGCAATAGCCGTGTTCGTCGATAAGACGCTTGATGACCTCGTTCATCTTCTTCAGCTGCGTCTCGTCGGGCGTTTTGGTGGAGGTGGTAATCTTCACGACGTCCTTCAAATCCGCGAACAGCTTCTTCTCGATCGCTTCCCGGAGCCGGTCGTGCGTGCCGTACTCGAACGTCTTGCCCTTGCGCGCGTAGGACGACATGCGGATGAGAATTTCCTCGCGGAACGCCTTCTTCGCGTTCTCCGAGATGCCGATCTGCTCCTCGATCGACCGCATCAGCCTCTCGTCCGGATCCATTTCCTCGCCGGTGAGCGGATCGCGAATTTTCGACCAGTTGCAGTACGCCTCAACGTTGTCGAGATAATTTTCGAACAGCGTCTTCGCCGACTCTTCGAACGAGTAGACGAACGCCTTCTGCACTTCCTTCTTCGCCAACGAATCGTACTCTTTGCGCGCCAACGAGATGAAATTCAGATTCCGCTCCCGCTCCTCCTTCGTAATCGAAGGATGCTGATCCATGCCTTCCTTGATCGCCCGCAATACGTCGAGCGCGTTGATGCACGTCATGTCGTGGCGGATGAGCGCCGAAGAGATCCGGTTGATGACATAACGCGGGTCGACGCCGCTCATGCCTTCGTCCAGGAATTCGTTCTGCATCTCCTTGACGTCCGCCGCCTTGTACCCTTCGATCGATTCGCCGTCGTACATGCGCATCTTCTTGACCGGGTCCATGCCCTGCTTCTTCGACTCCTTGAGCCGCGTCATGATAGAGAACATCGCCGCCGCCCGAAGCGCGTGAGGCGCGATATGTACATGGTTCATGTCGGAGCTGCCGATCAGCTTCGCGTAAATCTTTTCCTCGTCGGACACTCTCAGATTGTACGGAATCGGCATGACGATCATCCGGGACTGCAGCGCTTCGTTCTTCTTGTTCGAGATGAACGCCTTATACTCGGTTTCGTTCGTGTGCGCCACGATCAGCTCGTCGGCGCTGATGAGCGCGAACCGTCCCGCCTTGAAGTTGCCCTCCTGCGTCAGCGAAAGAAGATTCCAGAGGAACTTCTCGTCGCACTTGAGCATCTCCTGGAATTCCATCAAGCCCCGGTTCGCCTTGTTCAGCTCGCCGTCGAACCGGTACGCCCGCGGATCGGACTCCGAGCCGTACTCCGTAATCGTGGAGAAGTCGATGCTGCCGGTCAGGTCCGCAATGTCCTGCGACTTCGGGTCCGACGGGGAAAACGTGCCGATGCCGACCCGATTGTCCTCCGAGATGAGCACCCGCTCGACGCGCATCTCCTCGATGCGGCCGCCGTATTCCGTCTTTAGGCGCATCTGACACGACGGGCACAGATTGCCTTCGATTTTCACCCCAAGCTCCTTCTCGATTTCCGGACGCAGCCCGTGCGGAATGAGATGCAGCGGCTCCTCGTGCATGGGGCAGCCCTCGATCGCGTAGACGGCGCCCTGCTCGGTTCGCGAAAACTGCTCCAGACCCTTCTTCAACAACGTCACGATCGTCGACTTCCCGCCGGACACCGGTCCCATTAACAGCAGGATGCGCTTGCGCACGTCCAGCCGTCGGGCCGACGAGTGGAAGTATTCCTCGACCAGTTTCTCCAGCGCGCGTTCGAGACCGAATATTTCTTTCTCGAAAAACATATATCGGTTTTGGCCGTCTACGGTCTCCACGCCTGCGCTTTTGATCATCTCGTACACGCGGGAATGGGCGGTCATCGCAAGATGCGGCTTCTCGCGGACGAGGTTCAGGTACTCGGCGAACGTGCCGGACCACGCCAGCTGTTCCTCTTCACTTCGATACTGCGAAATACGCTTAAGTATGTTGTCCATAGAACTAACCTCCTTCTCGGACGCTGGAAGAGCTGCAATGCACCTGGGTAGTGGAGGGACATTCACAGTTACCTTGTTTTGGTGCCGTAATTCAGTCTATGCGCCGTGGCGAGAAACCTTGACCTGAAAATTCGTACAAATTTCGGAGAAGGCGTGCGGGACGCATGCTATAATACGGGGACGAACATGAGGCGGAAGGAAGAAGTCAGCTATGGGGAAAAGGGTGTCCACCGACGAAACCGAGGTCCGCGCGAAGGCGGAAACCGAGCTGTACGCGCCGGTGAAACGCTGGCTGGAGGCGCAGGGCTACGCCGTGCGAGGCGAGGTGCGCGGCTGCGACGTCGTCGCCGTACGGGACGGCGAATCCTGGCCGGTCGTCGTCGAGCTGAAGAAGCGGTTCAACCTGTCGCTGTTTCTCCAGGCGGTGGAGCGGCGGGCGTTGACGCCGTATGTCTACGTGGCCGCCGAGCGGTCGGACCGGAGGAACGCCTTCGCGATCTCCGAGCTGCGCCGGCTGTGCGGGCTGCTCGGCATCGGGCTGCTCACGGTGAAGCTGTACAAGCGCAAGCCGGCGCTCGTGGAGCTGCACTGCGATCCGGCGGGCCCGGACGAAGCGGCGGCCGGCGGCCGGCTCGGCGGTCCGGGCGGTCCGCCGAAGTCGCCGGGACGGCGTACGACGCGGGTGCTCGACGAATTCCGCGAGCGCTCGGGCGACTACAACGCCGGCGGCGTAACCGGGCGGAAGCTCGTGACCGCCTACCGGGAGAAAGCGCTCCGCTGCGCGGAAGCGCTGCATATGTACGGGCCGCTCGCGCCGCGGCAGGTGCGGGATCTTATCGCCAGCGACATGGCGCGATCGATCTTGGCTCGGAACGTGTACGGTTGGTTCCGTCGGGTTTCGCGCGGCGTCTACGCGCTGACGCCCGCGGGTGAAGAGGCGCTCGGCGAGTTCGCCGAAGTCGTCGCCGCCTCCCCCCGCCCGCCAGCCGCCGACGGAGGTGTCGAACGCGAATAACAGCCGTTCGGCGTCGCAGTCGGCCCCTGTCCGCCCTCGACCGCTCGCCCCGGCCTCTTTCCCAAGGTGATTGCTTGCTCCAGGACAGACGCCTCGCGCGCTGACCACTGACGCTCCCCTCCCCCTGGGCCGTATAGACTCCTCCCGCTAGAGATCGCGTGCCCGGCGCCACGTCCGGTTAGTGTCCCCGCCGGAATCTTGCCGCTTACGTTCTTAGGTGCCGCCTTTGGTGGGGTGTCCGCTCCCACGCCTCTTTCCAAGGTGATTTCCTCTGCTCAGGAATTCACTTTTCCTGACTAGGAGAAATCAGCTTGGAAAAGACGCCGACCTGCAGGCTCCGCCGGAATCTTGCCGCTTACGTTCTTGGGTGCCGCCTTTGGTGGGGTGTCCGCTCCCACGCCTCTTTCCAAGGTAATTTCCTCTGCTCAGGAGTCCACTTTTCCTGACTAGGGGAAATCAGCTTGGAAAAGACGCCGACCTGCAGGCTCCGCCGGAATCTTGCCGCTTACGTTCTTGGGTGCCGCCTTTGGTGGGGGGGGGGCCGCTCCCACGCCTCTTTCCAAGGTGATTTCCTCTGCTCAGGAGTCCACTTTTCCTGACAAGGAGAAATCAGCTTGGAAAAGACGCCGACCCGAAGGTCCCCGCCGGGGCACGATTCCGGCGCGTAGTCGGAGATTCTCCGACTGCAGGCGCCGCCGGGGCCCGATTCCGGCGCGCAGTCGGAGTTTCTCCGACTGCAGGCGCCGCAGGGGCCCGTTTCCGGCGCGTAGTCGGAGTTTCTCCGACTGCAGGCCCCGCCGGGGCCCGATTCCGGCGCGCAGTCGGAGTTTCTCCGACTGCAGGCGCCGCCGGGGCCCGTTTCCGGCGCGTAGTCGGAGTTTCTCCGACTGCAGGCGCCGCCGGGGCCCGATTCCGGCGCGGAGTCGGAGTTTCTCCGACTGCAGGCGCCGCCGGGGCCCGTTTCCGGCGTTTAGTCGGAGTTTCTCCGACTGCAGGCGCCGCCGGGGCCCGTTTCCGGCGCGGAGTCGGAGTTTCTCCGACTGCAGGCGCCGCCGGGGCCCGTTTCCGGCGCGTAGTCGGAGTTTCTCCGACTGCAGGCGCCGCAGGGGCCCGTTTCCGGCGCGGAGTCGGAGTTTCTCCGACTGCAGGCGCCGCCGGGGCTCGATTCCGGCGCGTAGTCGGAGTTTCTCCGACTGCAGGCGCCGCCGGGGCCCGATTCCGGCGCGTAGTCGGAGTTTCTCCGACTGCAGGCGCCGCCGGGGCCCGTTTCCGGCACGTAGTCGGAGCTTCTCCGACTGCAGGCGCCGCAGGGGCCCGTTTCCGCCGTTTAGTCGGAGTTTCTCCGACTGCAGGCGCCGCCGGGGCTCGATTCCGGCGTTTAGTCGGAGTTTCTCCGACTGCAGGCGCCGCCGGGGCCCGTTTCCGGCGTTTAGTCGGAGTTTCTCCGACTGCAGGCGGCCGCCGGGGCTCGATTCCGGCGCATAGTCGGAGTTTCTCCGACTGCAGGCGGCCGCCGGGGCCCGATTCCGGCGCGTAGTCGGAGTTTCTCCGACTGCAGGCGCCGCCGGGCCCCGATTCCGGCGCGTAGTCGGAGTTTCTCCGACTGCAGGTGCCGCCGGGGCCCGTTTCCGGCGCGTAGTCGGAGCTTCTCCGACTGCAGGCGCCGCAGGGGCCCGTTTCCGGCGCGGGAGTCGGAGTTTCTCCGACTGCAGGCGCCGCCGGGGCCCGATTCCGGCGCGGAGTCGGAGCTTCTCCGACTCCCGCCCCCCGCGCACGCCAAAACAGCCGGGGAACGCGTTCCCCGGCTACCTGAATCGACGCGCCGTTTACTCGTCGTACGGCCATATGCCGCGCGGCACGCTCGCGCGGTCGCCCGGGTCGCTCTCGTCCCCGGTTTCGAGATCGGTCAGCTTCCGCTTGTCGGTCTCGTTCAGCGCCATGGAACGGAGCGCCTCCTTGCCGGCCGTCTCTTTATTGACGGAAGCGACGTTGTTCCCGCCCGGACCGCGGTCGTCCAACGCGACTTCGGTCGCGCTCATGCGGTGCAGTTCGTTTTCCGCGTGGGTGATCTTCGCATCGTTCTTCATTGCTCATCCATCCTCTCTGCTATCGTTCGACCTGTACCGGATTAGGGTTTGCCCGCGCCGACCAAGCTATGCGCCGGGGTCGGCGGAGCTCCCTCGGACGCTTTCTCCCGGGAGAGCAGCCACTTATGCATCCAGATCGCCGACTGCAGCCCTTCGCCCATCGCGATGACGAGCTGCTCCGAATGCACCCCGACGTCGCCCGCCGCCCAGACGCCGGGGACGCTCGTCATCTTCGTCCGGGGATCGGTCACGATATGCTTCGTCTCCATCCGCTCGACGTGCAGCTGCTTCGCGAGATCGGTCCGGACCTCGTTGCCGCCGAAGGCGACGAACGCCCGCTCCGCCTCGAGCGTCTCTCCCGCAGCGAGCGCGACGCCGCGAAACCGGCCTAACGTCTCCTCCCCTTCCGTCAGCACGCGCTCGATCGCGGCGTCCACCGTTCGGATGCCCGCGTTCCGCAGCTTCTCGGCGAGCGACGCGTCCACGGGCTTCCGCTCGTGGTTCACGAAGATCAGCTCGTTGCAGAAGTAAGTCAGCGCGAGCGCCATCTTCGCCCCCGCGTTCCCGGACCCGAGCACGAGCGTGCGCTTGTCCCGCGTCTCGTACCCGTCGCAGTCGGGACAAATAAAGACGGTCAACCCGAGGCAGCCTCGCAGCCCGGGCAAGTCCGGAAGCCGGTCCATGACGCCGGTGGCGATCAGGAGCGTCTTCCCCTCGTATGCGGTCGGCAAACTTTGCTCCGTCTCGCACGTAATCAGGAAGCCGGCTTCGTATTTCTCCGCCTTCGTCGCGTCCCCTTCCGCGAATTCCACGCCGTACCCTTGCGCTTGCCGACGACCGAGCGCGCGAAGCGTCTCCCCGCTGACGCCCTCCGGGTAGCCAAGCACGTTATGGTAGTTCCGGCACAACGTCGAACGTCCGTCCCCCCGGTCGATGACCAGCGTCTTCCGACGGTACCGCCCGAGCTGGATCGACGCCTGCAGCCCGGCGATGCCGCCGCCTACGATGATACAATCGTACATAAGAAAAGACACCCCTCTCTGCCGTCGCGTCTCGATCGAAGCCGAAACCGCGCTTTAGCCTTTAGGGTGTCCTATCCGAAGTAGAACTATATAAGCTTGATGCCGCTCAGCAGAATGAGCGTCGCCACCACCGCGCGCAGCGGCTTCGACGGCACCTTCGTGCTCAGCGCGCTGCCGGCCAACACGCCGGGCACCGAGCCGATGAGCAGGTTGAACGCGAGACCGTAGTCGACGTTGCCCATGCCGGCGTGGAGCGCGCCCGCCACCGTCACGAGGAAGAAGGCATGTACGATATCGGTGCCGACGACTTCGGACGACTTGAGCCTGAACAAGTAGATGATCGCGATGGCGAACAGCGAGCCCGAGCCGACGGACGTCAATCCGACGACGAAGCCGAGCGCGAAGCCGATGCCGACCGTCAGCCACTTCTTCTCTTCCATGGGCTTGGCCTGCCATTTGTTCTCCTTTTCGGTCTTCCACCCGATCAAGCGCAGCAGAATCGCCGCCGCCACGACGACGAGCATAATGCCGAGCGCGGTGCGGATCACGTGCTCCTGGTTGTCGAAGAACTGGTCGAACACCTTCAAGAGGCCGACGGCGATGACCGCGCCAGGGATGCTGCCGCTGGCGAGATACCCGACCAGCTTCCACTTCACCGTATGCTGCCGCCAATGCTGGAAGCCGCCGAATAATTTCGTGATGGAGTTATAAAATAAATCCGTGCCGACCGCCACCGTCGCCGGAAATCCGAACCAAATCAGGACGGGCGTCAATAGCGCGGCGCCGCCGACGCCGGTCAGCCCCACCAGGAAGCCGACGCATAGTCCGATAATCGCAGTCGTGATATCCATGTCTCCACCCGCTTCTCTCTTAATCCCTAGTATATTAATAGGAATTATAAGATTAATAAGCTCGTCTTGTAAAGCGAAAGATTTCACAGAACGGTCGTTTCCTTTTTGTACGCGTTGGCGTTATAATGGAGGACATAGAGAAACGTTAAAGGAGGTCCGAGCCGTGTCTTTTTCCATGGTTTTCTGGATCGTCATGCTCGTGCTAAGCTTGTTCTTGGTCACGATCTTTACTTCGTCGTACAACGACGATAAGACGAAGGGCTTGTAAGCCGCCCCGGAAGACCGTCCCGCCTCGGCGGAGACGGTCTTCTTTTTCGTTCGATACCCGAAGATAAGCGTAGTATTCCCGAAGGAACGCGAAGCCCTCCGCGTCCGCCGTATCCTATGATAAACAGGAACGGATCAACGCTTAGGAGGGTTCCATATGTCGCTAACGACGGAAGACGTACGACATTACCGCGACAACGGGTATGTACTGCATAAGAAACAACTATTTTCTCCCGCGAAGATGAAAGCGTTATCCGATATCTTCGAAGAGCAGTGGGAGGCGGTCGGACGGAAGCTGAACAGCGAGCTCGATACGCCTCACTTCCGGGACGAACGGCTGCTCGAATTTCTGCTTGCCGACGAAGTGCTCGACCTCGTGGAGCCGCTCATCGGCCCGAACATCGGTCTCTGGTCGAGCCACTTCATCTGCAAGGAGCCGTTCGTCGGCAAGCAGACGCCGTGGCACGAGGATTCCGCCTATTGGAACGGACGGCTCACCCGCTTCGACAAGATCGTCACGGTCTGGCTGGCGATCGACCGCAGCACGCGGGAGAACGGCTGCATGCGCGTCATTCCGGGGACGCATCATAACGGATTTTCGGAATACGAGGCGGTCGATTCGAACGAGAACATCTTCTCGACGGAGATCAAGTCGATCGACAAGTCGAAGGCGGTGTATTTCGAGCTGGAGCCCGGGGAATGCTCTCTGCACGATTCGCGGATCGTGCACGGCGCGGAAGCCAATAAGAGCCCGAATCGGAGATGCGGGTATACGATGCGGTACTTTTCGACGGAAGCCAGGGTCATTCCCGAGAAAAATCCGGGATTTAAAGTGTGGTTGGCGCGCGGGAAGGACGTAGCGGGGAACAATCCGTTCGTTAACTTGTAATTTTTTTTGGGGAAAAGGGGGCGCGGCAACGATGAATCGACGGCATCCGGAACGGTTGACGAACGAGCGGTATTTAACGCTGTCGTCCCCTTTCCGCATTTTTAAACATGAGATCAGCGTCCCTATCGACGTTCATTGGCATGAATTTTACGAGCTGGCGCTCGTCGTCTCGGGCGAAGGCACCCATGTGCTGAACGGGGCGCCGGGACCGATGAGGCGAGGGACGATGTTTCTGCTGTCGCCCGCCGACTTCCACGAGCTGATTCCGGACGCGGGGGAGACGCTCCGCTTGTTCAACGTCATCTTCACCCGGCAGTTTCTTCGGGACGAGCTGTATGCGCTGCTGTTCCACGAACCGCGGGAGTATGCGTTCGACTTCGAGGAACGGGACATGCCGCCCCTCGTCGACGCCTGCGAACGGCTGTGGACGGAGTCGCGCGAGCCGGGCTTCGGCAGCGACCTCCTCATCCAAGGCTCGCTCGAGCGGCTTCTCATCGAGCTCGCCCGACGCGCGCGAACGGCCCATGGCGGCGGCGGCGTTCGTCCGCAGCCCGGGCATCCGTCGATCCGGCGAGCGATCGCTTATATCGAACGCCACTTCCGCGACGCGATCTCGCTCTCGGACGTGTCTTCGTACGCCGGTCTTTCCGCGGGCCACTTCTCGGAATGCTTCCGCGCGCAGGTCGGGTCGACGTTCCAGTCGTTCCTCCAACAGCAGCGTCTTCGGTTCGCCGCTTCCTTGCTTACGGCTACGACGCTTCCGGTGACGGAAATTTGTTATGCGTCGGGCTTCAACACCGTCTCTCATTTCGAAAAGGCGTTCAAATCCCGCTTCGACGCCTCTCCGCGGGCGTATCGGCAGCGTCGAACGCTCGTCACTCCTCCCGAACGTTCGGAATCCGATCCGTAAGCGACTCCCGCTCCCGCTTCGGCAGCGACTTCGCGACGAGCGCGTACGAATGATCGATCATCCAGCGTACGTCCTTCTCCGGCACGGTGCCGTCGAGAACGACCGTATTCCAATGCGTCTTGTTCAGGTGGTACCCCGGCTTCACCGCCTCGAATTCATGCCGCAGCATGAGCGCCGTCTCGGGGTCGCACTTGAGCGACTGATGGACCGGCTCTCCCCCGCCGACCAGCGCGAACATCTTCGACGCGACCTTCACTACCAGCGGTTCCGGTCCGAACGGGTAGTCCTCCCAAGCGCCGGGCTTGTCGATACACCACTTCGTCACCGTCTCGCGATCCATACTCCTTGTCCCCCCGATAAAATATTTTTGGCAATATGTTCGACTCGACTCCGATTCCCTTCATTGTAGAGTTCTCGTCTCGCTTCTTGCAACCGCCGCTTTCGGCCGCTTTGAAACATTCGTCTGGGCGTCCGCCCGGAAATCGCCTCTCCAGACCGCGCTTCACCCGACGCCGTCGTCGACGGTCCCGGAACCCCGACTTCTGCAATTTAATAGAAATATAGCAGAAGAACGTTGCAAACGGTCTCAAATGCGATTCATCGGGAGAGGGTATCCATGGAATTAAGCGATTGTATTCAGAAGCAATTCAGCAGGGTGGAGGTTTGGTCCGAAGAAACCATCGGAGAAGCGTTAAGCGGCATCCCGGAGCTGGATGCGCTCGTCCGTCCTTACGTCACGGAGCCGGACGGCCATGCGTACGGCAGGAACGTCGTGTATGCAGACGAGCGAATGGAGGCGATCGTCATCCACTTGCCGGCGGGCGCGCGAACCGCGATCCATGATCACGGCGTCTCGATCGGCTGCGCCGTCGTCGTCGAGGGGCGGATGACGAACGAAGTGTACCGCTTGGATCCGGGCGGCCGGCTTCGCCTCGCCGAGGCGGACGCGCATCGCGCGGGAGAGCGGATGCCTTCGCCCGCCGGCGTCATCCACCGGATGCGCAACGACGGCGACGCGCGGCTCGTATCCCTTCACGTCTACGCCCCGCCGCTTCGCGGCATGACCCGCTACGACTAGCGCAACAACACCCCATTGCGACAGGTCGCGCTTCGCGGACCGCAATGGGGTGTTTTCACTTGGCTGCGTCGATCCATTGGTCGGCCCAACGTCCGATGTCTTCGAATAACGGGGACAGCGCCTTGCCCTTCTCGGTCAAGGAATACTCGATGCGTACGGGCATCTCCGGATAGACGTCGCGGCGGATCAAGCCTTCCGCTTCCAGCTCTCGGAGCCGCTCGGTCAGCATCTTGCCGCTGAGATTCGGGATGAACGCTTCGATCGCGTGGAACCGCTGCGGTCCCGGCAGCAGGGCGAAAATAATGAGCGCGGTCCAACGCTTGCCTAACAATTCCATCGCCTTCTCGAAGCGAGGACATAACTGCGACTGATTCGATGGGTTCAACGGGTTCACCTTCTTTATATAGAAAGTATACCATCGAGCGCCGCAGGAATACATCCGCAATCCGAGCCGAAACCGCTCCTAATTCTATATATGCACCGGCATCGGGTCGACCTTCATGCCGTTCTCGACGACGGCGCAGCGTTCGCCGTCGAACGTGTAGATGCGATGGATGAGCGTCCACACCGCATCCCCCGGCTTCAGCGCCTCGCGCTCGAGCGACCAGTACGCGGTCACGATGCCCGCGTCGAGCTGCACGTCGATCTGCCAATGGCGGCCGCGGAAGGTGACATCCTTCACGACGCCCTGCTCGGACGCGTTCGGGAACGACAGCTCCTTCGCCGTCCCCACCTCGACGAACTCCGGCCGCACGACGGCGCGGTCGACGCGCCCGATCTCTTCGAACCCTTTCAGTTGGTCCGGGCGTTCCAGCACGTTCGTTTCGCCGACGAAGCTCGCGACGAACGGCGTCGCCGGACGCTGGTAGATGTCCAGCGGCGAACCTTGCTGTTCCAATCGGCCGCCGTGGATGATCATGATTTCGTCAGCCACCTCGACGGCCTCCTCCTGATCGTGCGTGACGAAGATCGTCGTGATGCCGACTTGGCGGATCATCTCCTTCAGCCACGTCCGCAGCTCCTTGCGCACCTTCGCGTCGATCGCGGCGAACGGCTCGTCGAGCAGCAGCAGCTTCGGCTCCGGCGCAAGCGCCCGAGCGAACGCGACGCGTTGGCGCTGGCCGCCCGACAACTGATGCGGCAGCCGCTTCTCGAGACCGCGCAGCCCGGTCAGCTCGATCAGCTCGGAGACGCGCCGCGCGATGACGTCCTTCTTCTTTTTCTGCACGGTCAGCCCGAACGCGATGTTGCTTTCGACGGTCATGTGCCGGAACAGCGCATAGTTCTGAAAGACGAACCCGATGCCCCGCTCCTGCGGCAGGACGTCGTTCACGCGGCGGCCGTCGAACAGGATCTCTCCGCCGTCCGGCGTCTCGAGACCGGCCAGCATACGCAGAATCGTCGTCTTGCCGCCGCCGCTCGGGCCCAGGAAGCCGATCAGCTTACCGTCCTCGATGTCGAACGATACCCCCTTCGACGCCTCGAAATCGCCGAACCGCTTCGTCAGCCCTTCCACCTTAATTCGCATGCGCGTCCTCTCCTTTCGTTCCGCCGGCCAGCAGCGCCCGGTTTTTCCATTCCATCAAGCTCTTTACGATCAGCGTCGCGAGCGCCAGCAGCACGAGCAGCGAGGCGACCGCGAACGACGCCGTAAACTGATATTCGTTATACAAAATTTCGATATGCAGCGGCACCGTGTTCGTCATGCCCCGAATATGGCCCGAGACGACCGAGACGGCTCCGAATTCGCCCATCGCGCGGGCGTTGCACAGAATGACGCCGTATAATAAACCCCATTTGATGTTCGGGAGCGTAATTTTCCAGAAAATGCGCCATCCGCCGGCTCCCATGCTCGCCGCCGCTTCCTCCTCGCCGCTGCCCTGCGCCTGCATGACGGGGAGCAGCTCCCTCGCCACGAACGGGAAGGTGACGAAGATCGTCGCGAGCACGATGCCGGGAAGCGCGAAGATGATCTTGATATCGTGGCTTTGCAGCCAGGGTCCGAGCAGCCCTTGCGCCCCGAACAATAAGACGAAGATGAGACCGGATATGACCGGCGACACCGCGAACGGCAGGTCGATCAGCGTGATGAGAAGATTCTTTCCTTTGAATTGGAACTTCGCGATCGCCCAGGCGGCCGCTACCCCGAAGATCGTATTGAGCGGCACCGCGATCGCCGCGGTAAGGAGCGTCAGCCTTATCGCCGCAAGGGCGTCCGGTTTGGTGATCGATGCGAAATACACTTGCGCGCCTTTGGAGAGCGCCTCGACGAGCACCGCCGCCAGCGGCAGCACCAGAACGAGACCTAAGAACAAGAATGCGACGCCGAGCAGCAGCCATCGAACGACGGGAGACTCGGTCAGATGCTTCGGCCTCGCCCCGGTTGAGGCGCCGGCCCCATGATTCGTTACGTATCCGGCCATCTTCGGGAATCCCTCCTATTTCGTCGTAAACCGGCGGTGGCTGAACCACTGCAGGACGTTGATGAGAAGCAGCAGCAGGAACGAGAAGACGAGCATCATGAGCGCGATCGCCGTCGCTCCCGTGTAATCGTATTGTTCGAGCTTCGTCATGATGAGCAGCGGCACGATTTCGGTTTTCATCGGCATGTTGCCCGAGATGAAGACGACGGAGCCGTATTCCCCGATGGAGCGGGAGAACGCGAGCGCGAAGCCGGTCAGGAGCGGAGGCAGCAGCTCGGGGAACAGCACCTTGCGGAACGTGAGCCAGCGCTTCGCGCCGAGGCTGACGGCCGCTTCTTCGATTTCCTTCTCCAACTCGCCGATGACCGGCTGCACCGTGCGCACGACGAACGGAAGCCCGATGAAGATGAGCGCCACCGTGATGCCGATCGGCGTGAACGCGACCTTGATGCCGAGCGGCTCCAGCCATTGGCCGATCCAGCCGTTCTGCGAATAGATCGCCGTCAGCGAGATGCCCGCGACCGCGGTCGGCAGCGCGAACGGCAGGTCGATCAAGCCGTCGACGAACCGCTTCCCCGGGAACGAATAACGCGTGAGCACCCAGGCGACGAGGAAGCCGAAGACGACGTTGACGATCGCCGCGGCGAACGACGCTAGAATCGTAACGCGGAACGAGGCCAGCACGCGGTCGCTGGAGACGGCGTTCCACAGCTCCGCCCAGCCTGCTCCCGTCGCCTTGAGCGCGACCGCGGCGAGCGGAATCAACACGATGACGCTAAGGTAAAGCAGCGTAAACCCCATGGTCAGCCCGAAGCCGGGCAAGATGCTTTTCTGTACGAACCTAATTCTCAAGGGTCCCTTCGCCTCCAGTATGTCTGGTGGTGGAATCGAATCTTCGCTTTTCCGTACGTTCGATTTGCACGATTTTTCCGTCGTGGACGACGATCTGGACGCTGCCGTATTTGATGCCAGCGAGACTGTCCGCGATCCGCTTCAGCCAGGCCGAATCCCACTCGTTCGTTTGTTTCATCCCTCGGGTCCCTCCGTACAATCGTTATTAGATCATCCAGCCGAACCATTCGGTCTTCTGCTTGTCGAGCTGCCGCAGCCAGTCGAGCGTCAATCGAATCGCCATCTCCGCATGCCCCCGGCCGGAGAAGACGTGGTCGGCTTGCATAATGATTTCTTTCTCGCACTGCCCCCCGCTTCGCGTTCGGAGCACCTTCTGGTACAAGAAGCTGTACTCGACGGGGATGACGGCGTCCGCCGTGCCGTGCACGAGCAGCGCGTCGCCTTCGAACGTCCGGGCTTCTTGGAACGGATGGCAGGTCGCGAGCGAAGCGAAGAACGGGTGCTTCAGCATGTAACCGAGATATTCGGTTTCGCCTTGGGTAACGGCTTCCTCGTACGCGGCTTTGCCGACGATGCCGACGATATCTTGGAACGGGTGGCCGACCGGCGCCCACAGCGCCAGCGTCTTCACCCGCTTATCGCGCGCGGCCGTCAGCGCGGCGACCGCGCCGCCGAGACTGTGGCCGAGCAGCGTGACGCGATTCGGATCGACGAAGTCGAGATCCAGCACGTAGTCGAGCGCGCAGCGCGTCTGAGCGATCCAGTCGTCCATGCCGGAGTCGCCGTAGTCGCCGCCGCTCTCGCCGCAGCCGGCGTAATCGAACCGCAGCGTCGCGTACCCGGCGCTCGCCAACGCCCTCGCGGCCTTCACGAACAGCCGGTGCTCCCCGATGCGGTCGCCTGCGAAGCCATGACAGACGACGACGGCGGGGAAGCGTGACGGCTCCCTTGCTCCCTCCATCGGCGGGTAGTGCAGCGTCGCCGCGAGGCGGACGCTCGTGCTTCGGATCTCGATATGTCTCTCCATACGGTACACCCTCGTTTCTATGGTACTGGCCGCCCGGGCGGTGCTCGCGGACGCTGCAGTCGGAGAAACTCCGACTATTCTCGCACGGGCGGCTCCCGCAGGCGCTGCAGTCGGAGAATCTCCGACTATCCCCGCACGGGCGGCTCCCGCAGACGCTGCAGTCGGAGAACCTCCGACTATTCTCGCCCGGGCGGCTCCCGCGGACGCTGCAGTCGGAGATCCTCCGACTATCCCCGTACGGGCGGCTCCCGCAGACGCTGCAGTCGGAGATCCTCCGACTATTCTCGCCCGGGCGGCTCCCGCGGACGCTGCAGTCGGAGATCCTCCGACTAATCTCGCCCGGGCGGCTCCCGCAGGCGCTGCAGTCGGAGATCCTCCGACTAATCTCGCCCGGGCGGCTCCCGCAGACGCTGTAGTCGGAGAAACTCCGACTAATCTCGCCCGGGCGGCTCCCGCAGGCGCTGCAGTCGGAGATCCTCCGACTATTCTCGCCCGGGCGGTGCTCGCGGACGCTGTAGTCGGAAAAACTCCGACTATTCTCGCCCGGGCGGTGCTCGCGGACGCTGTAGTCGGGGATACTCCGACTACAGCAGCCGCCCACCTAAATTACGGTTGGTAGATTTGGTCGAAAATGCCGCCGTCGGCGAAAAACTTCTTCTGCGCTTCCTGCCAGCCGCCGAAATGCTCGTCGACCGTAATCAAGTTCACCGCCGGGAACTGATCCTTATACTTCTCGGCGACGGAGGCGAGACGCGGACGGTAATAGTTTTTCGCGGCGATTTCTTGCCCTTCTTCCGAGTACAGGTACTCGAGGTACGCCGTCGCCGCTTCCGTCGTGCCGCGCTTCTCGGCGACCTTGTCGACGACCGTCACCGGCGGCTCCGCCAGGATGCTCAGCGACGGAACGACGATCTCGAACTTGTCGGGACCGAGCTCGTTGATCGAGAGGAACGCTTCGTTCTCCCAAGCGAGCAGCACGTCGCCGATGCCGCGCTCGACGAACGTCGTCGTCGAGCCCCGGGCGCCGGAGTCGAGCACGGGTACGTTCTTGAACAGCTGCGATACGAATTGCTGCGCCTTGGCTTCGTCGTTGTCGTTTTGCTGCAGCGCGTAGCCCCACGCCGCGAGGAAGTTCCACCGCGCGCCGCCCGACGTCTTCGGGTTCGGCGTAATGACTTCGACGTCTTCGCGAATGAGGTCGTTCCAATCTTTAATGCCCTTCGGGTTGCCCTTGCGCACGAGGAAGACGATCGTAGACGTGTACGGCGCGCTGTTGTCGGCGAGGCGGTCCTGCCAGCCTTCCGCGATCAGCCCCGCCCCTTGGATTTCGTCGATGTCGTACGCGAGCGCCAACGTGACGACGTCGGCTTCGAGTCCGTCGATGACCGACCGGCCTTGCTTGCCGGAGCCTCCGTGCGATTGATTGATCGTAACCTTTTGGCCCGTCTCCGCTTCCCAATGCTTCGCGAAGGCGGCGTTGAATTCTTCGTATAACTCGCGAGTCGGATCGTAAGATACGTTAAGCAGCTCTACCGGCTCTTTCGGCGTCTCCGTCTCTTTCTCCGTCTCTTTCGCCGGCTCCGCCGGAGCGGCCGCGCCGCCGGAAGCTTGCGTCGTCCCCCCCGACGTCTCCGTCGCGGCGCCCGTGCCCGCCGTGCCTCCGCCGCAAGCCGTCATTACCGCCAACAATCCGCTTACCATGACCAACAAGAATGCCTTCTTCATTTCGTTTCCCCGCCCTCGTAGAGTTAAAATTTATAGGGTCGCCGGTGGTCCGGTGGACATTTCCTTCAATCCCGATGTGTATAGTCGGGTTTATGGATTGCATCGTATCATCGCTGATTTTGTACTGTCAATACGCCGAAAACATGTTGTCAGGATGAACTTTAGTCGGCGCTTTCCCTTCTTTCCCCTCCATGCATCTCGTCCGAACCAAAGCCCCTTCCTTCGAAAATGGATCAAAGTCCAAACAAAAAACCGCCCGCCGACTCAAAGAGTCTGCGGACGGGAATGGTGCCGCCATTGCGTCGGAGTCAGTCCTGTGTAGCGCTTGAACACCGTCGCGAAATGCTGGCTCGTCTTAAACCCCAGCTCGAAGGCGACCTCCGTAACCGAGACGTCCGTCCGGGTCAGCCGCTCGCAGGCGCGTTCTACGCGGACGCGCTCGATATACGAGGCCGGCGATTGCCCCACCGCTTCCCGGAAGACGCGATAGACGTGGGAATCGCCGACGCCGAGCGTCGAAGCGAGTTCGGCCGTCGTCCACCGGCGCTCCGGCTCCGCCTGGATCCGGGCGCACAGCTTGACCAGCGCCTCGCTCAGATCCGGAGGCAGGTCCGGCGACTTCCCGGGCCGCAGCGCGCGAAGCAGCAGATCGACGATGCCGGTCCGGATCTCCAACGCGCGCAGCGCCCCGCCTTGCTCCAGGACGAGCCTCATGCGGCGCAGCGGCTCGAGCGCGCCCGGTCCGATCGTTGCGACGCGAGGCGCTTCCCGTAAGGCGTCGGCGAGCGTAACCCGCTCCCTCTCCTCGAGACGCAGCCAGCCCTTCGTCTCGGCCGGATCGAGCACGATCATCCACCAGATCGAGCACGGCTCGATATGGTTCGAACGCGCTCGGTGCACTTCGCCGGGGCGCGTATGGAACAGCTGACCGGCATGGGAGGCGTACGAGGCGCCGCCGACCTCCCACGTCGCCCTTCCGCTCTCCATATACACGAATTCGTACGACCGATCGTGCCTATGGTCCGGCAGCGGGATCGCTTCCGAGAAGCGATCGTAGCCGAGCGTAATGAGCTCGGGCACGTCCGACGCGGCTTCCCCGCGGTCGTTCGTATACATCCAACGCGACGACGCCGTTTTCCTCATCCTCGTTCTCATGCCCCCCCAGTAATGTTCTCGATCGTATCAATGTTTCCGATCCTACTCGATACGTTCGAGGAAGTCAAAGCCGGCCCGCCGGTTTACGATGAAATCAACCTAACGACGAGGTGAACCGTATGAGCGTAATTCCGTATCAAGTGACCGAAGAGGACAAGGCTCGTTTTCAGAAGGATGGCTATTGGATCAGCCCGAGGCTGCTCGACGACGATGCGATCGGACGGCTGCGGCAAGCGCATGAGCGAATTTGGAAACGCGACTTCGACGGAGACGGGTACCCGATGCATCCGATTCCCGTACCCTCCGATCCGCTGGCCATCAAGAAGACGGAAAACGCCTGGTGGATCAACGACGAAGTCCGCGCGGTCGTGACGGATCCCGAGCTCGGGCGCATGGCGGCCGATTTGTTGAACGAGGACGAGATCCGGCTGTGGCACGACCAAGTCATCTACAAGCCCGGCGCGGGCGACAAGGAGACGAAGCTCGGCAACGTCGGCTGGCACCAAGATTACGGATATTGGCGCGCCAGCAGCACGACGAATATGGTGACGGTGTGGATCGCCCTGCAGGACACGGACCTGTCGAACGGCGCCATGACGACGATACTGGGCTCGCACAAGTGGGGAGAAGTCGAAGGGAGCGACACGTTCTTCGACCAAGACATGGAGAAGCTCCGGGCGAGGTTCGCGCGGCGCGATTGGACGGAAGAGCCTTGCATCCTGAAGGCGGGGCAGGCCAGCTTCCATCATGCGCTGACGTTCCACGGCTCCGGACCGAACCGGACGAACGAGCCTCGCCTGTCGGTCGTCGCCCATTTGATGCCGGGACATACGTCCTTCCGCGCCGGCCGGCAGCGGCACGACAACGTGCTCTTCCTCGGCCCCCGGCCGTACGACGGACAGCGGTTCGACAACGAGTACTTCCCGCTGCTGTACGGCAGAAAGCGCTGAAATGACCAAAAGACCATGCTTCCCGGTCGCCCCGGATGCATGGTCTTTGCGTTTGCCGGCGTTCAATGAAAGTAAAGTAGAGATTAATAAATTAATTAATACACAGTGAAATTAAAGCTGCAGACTGGCTGCAGGCGTTAAGCTAACCTGGCAGTTTAGTGCAACAATCGTTTAATTGTTTTAAGATAATGGAAAAAGCAATTCGAGGTGTACCTTGAAAAAATATACAAAGATGATTTGTATGAGTTGAAGTTAGCTTGTCGTAAGTTCATTGAAGGTACATGCAGTATTTGTAAATTAGAACATAATTTGACGTGGATGAGTCCCCACCATACATTGCAGAACTATTGAAAAAAACACGAATGATCTGGAATTGGTGAGATTCGGTACTTCAGACTACAAAAAGCGCGACGAAGCATTAGGTTCGATCTAAGGTTTACTTAAAAGTTTAAATATTGTCATCGAGGATTGATGTGCGTGTTCCGCACGGCTCAACTATCTGGGCAGTAGTGCAGTTTTCGACGAGGAGAGAGCGAATATGGAACTATATCGTTTTGACAGAGGAGTTTCTAAGCCAATTCATGCGTTTAACTCTTTGCAGGCCTCGATTACGCCGATCATAAGAAGTGAGCAGTCTTTTCAGGTTGGTTGCATCCATCTGGGTGAAGAAGGGGTTATAGGCTATCACCAAGCGACAACCCCGCAACTGTTCCTTGTTATTCAAGGTGAGGGCTTTGTAACAGGGGAGGATCGTATCCAAGTTCCGATAAAATCAGGTCAAGCAGCTTTCTGGACGGAAGGTGAGTGGCACGAATCAGGCTCAAAAACGGGTATGACTGTTGTTATAATTGAGTCTTCGCAACTTGATCCAAACCAGTTTATGAAACATTTGTAGTGATGCTAGTTCATTAAAAAACGGGTAACAATAGTTCCGCAAACAGGACGGCAGTCAGCACAATTGGCTGCCGTTTCCCGTTGAAGTATACGTGCAGGAATATTGAGAAGTTCAGCAACCTTTTTCCAATTCTAGCGTTAACCTAAAGGAGGTGTTCTAATGGTAAAGAAGAGGGTAGTATTGTTTATTGTCCTATTGTTCTTAGCTGGATGCAATAGTGGAAACAAGAACAACTTTATTACTGACTTTAGAGCTAACATTAATGAAGGTGCGAATTTATGGTCTTCGGTTAATTATGACATTGTACGGGATAAACAACTGATAACTGAGATTGATAAACCGTCTCACACGTTGGAAACGCCGATTATGATTCGAGTTTTTGTTGAAACAATAAATAAAGGTAACCAAAGTGCTGAATCCATAGGGATTATAATTAACGAACCTACGCCTCTTTTACAAAAAAATTCGACCAGTTATGGCGGGGTTACGGATGGTTCTTTAGATAAAGATGAGACGTTTGAATATTGCTTTACTTACACCTTTGCTAACGAAGAAGACCTTGAATCCTTCATTAAACAGGCATCGGTGAGTTTGACTTGGATTGAAAATCAAGTGAGTAATGAAATAAGAATAAAGTTACCCAGTAAGCCAGTAGAGTGACAGGACGATAGCACCATAAACCACACCGGCGGCCGGTCAACTACGGACTGCCGTTTCCGTTGAAGTAACTGGCCGTTTTGTGTTTCTAATACAAAATTACATACCAGATTTGGGCTTCCCGAACAACTAGACCGATGAAATTTGCAATCGGATTTCGTCTAAATAAATGAGAATGAGATCGCCTTCTGTCCGCTGCCCTGATCGGCTGGGAAAAAGAGCGAGAAGTTCTTTCAAGTACTGTCATACGAGGGGGGCTGCATTTGGAACGTGTAATCCTGATTATGAATGTGCGAGAAAACGAGGGAGGGGATTCAGTCGCATGGCAAAGATCGTTTTCGCGTTGAACCAGTCTCTGGACGGGTTTGTCGACCACATGGCATTTCAGCCCGACCCCGTGCTATTCCGTCATTTCATCGACGACGTGCGCGGCCTAACGGGTAGCCTATACGGGCGCCGCATGTACGAGACCATGCGGTATTGGGACGGAGATCATTATGAATGGGATGCGCCGGAACGGGAATACGCAGCGGCGTGGCAAAGCAAACCGAAGTGGGTGGTGTCGAGGACGTTAACGTCCGTCGGTCCGAACGCTTCTCTGATCGAGGGCGACCTCGCGGCGGCCATACTTAGGCTAAAGGCTCAGCATGAAGGGGAGATTGAAGTTTCCGGGCCAGAGTTGGCGCACAGTCTATCGGAACTCGGTCTCATTGATGAGTATCGACTCTATCTCCATCCAGTCGTACTGGGTCGCGGCAAGCCGTTTTTCGCCGGTCCGCGACCGCCGCTGCGCCTCGTGGCAAGCGATCGAATCGGCGAGCAGGTGATCCGGTTGACCTATGTTCCAACTTAGTTTTTACGGTTGGACCAGCGGACTAAAGGGTACATAGCTTCATATGACAGGACGGCAGCCGGCCCACGCTTGGCTGCCGTTAATTATTAGGTTGATAATTGTTTGTATTGCCGCAGGAGGTCTTTTCATGATTAAGAATGATAAACTGCATTATTTTCACAAAAAAGTACACATTAATAAAGTATTAAAAAAACTACCGATTAAAGGAGGCGTTCTTATGCAAAATCAGCAAAATCAGCAGCAACAACAAAACCAGACATCTCAACAAAATCAACAATCCAATCAAGCAATGCAGCAGACTCAAGGGGCTATCTTGCAAGCTCAAAAACAATCGCAGCAAGGACAAAGCGGTCAACAAGGTCAAAAACAACAATAAATGCAGTAGGTTTTTAATGTATTACGAATGGGCAAGGTTTATCGACGTTCGTCAACAATACAAACCGGGCTCAAAGTTGTGAGCAGTATGCAACCTAGATTCAACAAGCGGCAGTTTTTTCTGCCGCTTTTGTGCTTTCATTTATTGCCCCGTTGATTGAACTATCGGAGACGTTTGTTCAAAGAAACAGCGCTGGATCGACGCGTCCAGCCGGAACGATCCGTTGTCGAAAACGGGCAGCTTCCCGTCTATCCGGAGAACGTCCCCGCGGTCACGATCCGATCGTACCGTCCGCGCCCGAGCGTCCCCGCCGACATGACCCACGGCGCGTCGTAATAGAGGCGCTCCGCCTCCAGCTCCTCGACCGACGCGACCTCGCCGTCCGCGAAGGCGAGCAGTCGGAACCGCGTCGTCTCGAGCCGGGACAGCACTCCGCCGTAGCGGATGTCGAGCGCCTCCCACCCGAACGGCTTGCAGTCCGCGAGCCAGTTGGCGCGGTGGAGCTTGCGCAGCGCGTCGATCGACTCGGCGAGCGGCTCCAGCTCGTCCGCCAGGGCGCGCAGGCGCAACCGGTCGCCCGCGTCGTACGCCGCCTTCGCCCGCAGCCCCATGTCGCTCTTCTCGCGCAGCGCCAGCGCCAGCTGCAAGTAGAACCGGAACAGCCGGTTCCACGGGCCGTTGCGCTCCGCGGCGTCCGCCATGTCGGCGACGAGCGCGGCGTAATGCTCCCGCATCGGCAGCCCTCTCACGTTGAAGTCGTACAATCCGATCAGCACGTCCTGCCATAGCAGAAACTTCGACGGATTCGACTCCTTCGGATTGCCTGCGGCGACGCCCGGGGTTTCGTCGAACCGGCTTAGCGCGAGGAAATCGCTCAGCTTCCCGCCGCCGGAGCACGTCTCGAACCGCGCCGCCAGCGCTTCGGCGTCGACCGCGTCCGCGTAGCCGTGCTCGGCGAACAGCTGCAGGCCGGCGAGTCCCGCGAACAGGTTCGTCTCCGCGCCGTTGTCCCCCCACATCGTGGCGAAAACTTCGCGCACCCCTTCCGCCTTGCAGGCCGCGAGCGCCGCGTTCGTCGTGTCGAACGTCTTCCCGTAGTTCGGCGCGATGCCGTTCCACGTCCAGACGCCGCCGGCGAACACGGGCATCGAGCCGAACGCCTTGTGCTTGCGGATAAACTCGCGATAGAACGCCTCGTCGGTATGATAGTAATCCCAATACACGAGCTGCACGTTCTTCGGCATGTCCCGCACGACGTCGTCCGGGATGACCGCGTCCAGATCGTAATAGCCGCCGGTCTTCGACCCTAACCGGAAATACATGTCGCTCCAGATCATCGGCGTCGATCCCTCCGCTTCCGCGATAGCCGCCACCCGCTTCAGATGCTCGTTCATCATGTCGAAGCGCTTGCGGTAACCGTTGAGCTCCAAGTATCGCCCGAGCCCGAGCTGATGCGCCTCGTCCATGCCGATATGGATGCGGTCGCTGCGGAACGGCTTCGAAGCCGCTCGAATCGTCCGCTCGATGAACTCGTACGTCTCTTCGGCGCCGACGAGCAAGATGTCCGACGTATCGCGCAGCTTCCCCGCGTAATTCCACTTCAGCGCTTCCGTCAAATGCGCGAGCGTCTGAATGCACGGCACGATCTCGATCCCTAACGCATACGCGTAATCGTCGCAGGCCCGCAGCTCGGCTTCCGTATACCGGCCGCGCATATACCCGAAGTACGGGTATTCCTCGACGGCGAACGTATCCTCTGTATAGAGCATCAACTGGTTAAGCCCCATCAACGCCATATGCGCGAGCAGCGTCTTCACCGCCGCGACGGTCGGCACCGCGTTCCGCGACGCGTCGACCATGACGCCGTTCGTGTCGAATTTCGGCGTCTCGACGAGATGGAACGCGGCATCGCCGCGCGAATGCCGCATCCAGAGGCTCAACGCTCGGAAAAAGTGAACCGGCCGGTCGTACCGAATATATCCCCGGCCGTCCTCGTCCCGGCCCGCTTCCAGCCGGCCTTCGACGCGCTCGACGTCGATCGGCGCGCCGTCTTCGGCCTGGACCGCGCCGAGCAGCGGGCTCACCGCTTCGAGCCCTTGCCGAATCGACGCCGTCATCCCGCTTCCGCTAAACTTCAGCTTCCTTCGTTCTGTCATGCCCGAATCCCTCCGCTCGTAGAAGTCGCTTCGCTCCGCCGCGGCACGGCTTCGCTGTCTTGCTCGAAGTCGAGCCGCAGCTCGAGCGGCGCCGTCCGCTCGTACGGCCGGCTCTCCGCCGCCCAGGCCGCCCATAGGCTTGGCTCCGCCCCGAAGGCGAAGCCGCTGAGCCGCCGCAGCTCCAGCAGCGCGTTCTGCCGCAGCAGCGCGCGGTTGTCCGACAAGTAGCCGATAAGGACGTCGTAGCCTTCGGCGTCGCCGCAGCGGGCGAGCGCGCGGCCGATCGCGACCTCCAGCATGGCGCGCCGCTCGAGGAAGTAGTCCGGCTGCGCGCCGTCCCGCGCCTGCTGATCCCGCAGGAACGGAATGCGGCGCAGGCGCTTCAGCGCCGGAACCGCCGCGCGGTCGCCGAGCCGCTCGGCGCCTTGGCACACGGCGTCGACGTAATAGAAGACGCCCTTCCACGGATCCTTGAAGTCGTCCTCGGTAGGATCGAACAGCTCCGCCACCCGCTCCCAGACCGGGACGCTTCTCGGATCGGCCGCAAGCGCGAGCGAATACAGCAAGTAGGCGGCGTCCGGCATCGCTCCGTGGTCCGGCGGCAGCTGCACGTACATCATGTCCGCCGTTCGCACCGGCAGCGTATCGCCCTGCAGCATCTCCAGAATCGCATCGCGCAGCGTCGGCACGCCCTCGGGCGAGCCGAGCATCGACAGCGCCTGCGCGATGCGTACGCGTCGAATCCCGTCGGCGGTCGCCAGCGCGCGCGTCAGGACGGGAACGATGCGCGGTCCCGCCGAGCAAATTTCGACGAACGGGATCGTCTCTCGGTACACCTCGTTCATTCGCATCTCCGCGTATGCGTACAGCGGCTCCGTTTCGATCCGATCCACGAGCCGCTCCAGCTCCTCGTCCGTATAACGAATCGGCGCAAGCGAACGCGTAAGGACGTCTTCGGGAAGGAGACCCTCGCGGACGAGCCGCGCCTGCAGCGCCTTCACGTCGATCGCCCGCGGCGTCGTTCCGCCGCGCGCCGCCATCGTCGCCGCCAGCGCCGCGACCGCGCCGAGATTTTCCAAGTCCGATTGCATGCGGATCGCCGGCAGCGCGTCGTGCGTCGCCGACACCGCCTTGCCCGCGACGAGCAAGCCTTCCAGTCCGGCCGGCAGCAGCATCCGATACGGAATCTCGATCTCGAGATTCGGCGGGATGAGGCCGACGTTGATCCATGGGGCGCCGCTGACGCCTTTCACGTCGTGGTTGCTGAAGTGCACGTTGACCGCGTCCGGCCACTTCCGCTGCAGCAGCTGGTCCGTCAGCTTCATCGTGACGTCTCCGGCGATATGCCGGCTTTCCCGCGTGGCGATATAGATGCCGTGATCGTGATAGGACGCGTCGCCCCGGCGCCGGCCCGCGACGATCGCCCGAGTGTAATCGAGCGCGTCGGAGACGTCGACCATGCTGGTGAAGTTGTTTTTCGTCTTGCCCGGCTGCTGGAACTGCGCAAGCGAAAACCACATGACGGTTCGGTCCTTCTCCGAGCCGTAGACGAAGTCCGCGCCGGCGTAAGCGGCGATATCGCCGTCCCCCGTCGCGTCGACGACGGCCTCGGCGAGCAGGGCGATCGGACCCCAGCGCGTCGCCGCGACGACGCCGCGCACGCGGCTTCCTTCCAGGACCGCGCCGAACGTGATCGCCTGTAGCGTCAGCTCGACGCCGGCTTCCTCCGCTTCGCGGAGCAAGGCGTACATCTTCGCTTCGATGTTCCACTTATGCCCCTTGTATCCGATGCGCTCCTGCACCTCGTGCACCCGCTCCGTAATCGCGGCCGCGTAGCCGTGGCGCTTGCCGAACCAATAACTGTCGACGCCGCCGAACGTCCCGGTGCCGCCGAGCCCCGGGTTCATGTCGACGAGCAGCGTCCGCGCGCCTTCCTTCGCCGCCGCGATCGAAGCGCTCGCGCCGCTGGAGCCGCCGCCGACGACAAGAACGTCGCCGGAAGACGCCGCCGGCACAAGCATCGCCGGGACGTCGGCGCGCGGCCGCCCGTCGTCCGCAAGGACGAACGACGGAGACGCGACGTCGTACGGCGTCGACGGAACGGCTCCGTCGCCCGCGGCCTGCGTTCGAACCATAACCGAGCCCGCGGACGGCGCCGCCCCGGCCAAGAACGCCAGCGCCTCGTCCGCCGCTCGCTCGCCGAGCTTCGAGGCGAGCGAGACGTCGTGCAACGCCGCGTCCCCGCGAGCGAACAACGGCTTCGCAAGGCTCCAGACGCCGCCGATCGGCGCGCCGCATTCGTCCGCGAAAGCGCCGGGCGCCGCCGTCGCCGCTCCCTCGAGCGGGAACGGGCCGTGCAGCTCGTAGGACGATGAGGCGAGGAACGCCTTCCGGAAGGCGGGCACCTGCTGCGCAAGATAGGCCGCGAGCCGCATGCCCGCATGGCGGGAAGCGGCGAAGCGGCCGCGTTCGGCGGCAAGCGTATTGCCGCTCGGCAGCTCGAGCGCGAATTCCGCATAGACATGCCCTTCGCCGCGAACGCCGCGGCGCAGCCGCACGACGCCGCCGCGCAGGCCGAGCTCGTCCGGAACGGCGAGCTCTTGCACAAGCGCCTCGCCCTCGGCCGCCTCGGTAAACTCCAACGTGCGGGAATACAACGCGGTCGCTCCCGGCGCGTACGCCTCGACGCGCTCCCCGAGCAGCGTCGCGACGAGCGCCGTCTCCGTCGCGTCGACGACGGAGCGGCACATAATCGCCTGCCGGCCCGACTTGTTCGCGACGACGAGTCCGGCCGCCCGGCCGTCCCGCTCGAGCACGGCGATCGGCAGCGTCGCGTACAACAGCTGCACGCCATGCGCGAACAGCCGATCCTCCAGCCCCCGCTTCAGCCGGTCGGGGTGGAGCGGCGCGAAGCCGTCGTCCCCGGCCGGCAGCCACGGCCGCAGCGTCGCGGTCAGCTCCCGGCCGAGGTACGTCCGCTGTTCGATGACGAGGACCTTGTTCCCCGCCCGCGCGAGACGTTCCGCGCACGACACGCCGGCGAACGAGCCGCCGACGACGACCGCGTCGACGTCGAACAGGACCGGCAGCGCGGCTCCTCCGATCGCGCACTTCATAGACATTCCTCCAGCCGCAGCCGCTCGCGGTAAGGCAGCGCCTCTTGCGCGGCGTATAAAATCAACCCGATGCACCACGAATGGGACAACGTCAGCATCATGCCCTTAGGCTGGAAGCAGTTCGTATTGTAAAACCGCTCCGTCACCATGCCCTTATAAGCGTTGAAGTCGCCGTCCTCCCGCGCGATGAACTGCAGGAAGCAAGCGATATGATCGCGCGTTCGCTCGAGATAATAGTCGTCTCCCGTGTACTCCCACAGCTTCAGCATCTCCGGCACGCAGAACAGGCCGTAGTTATGCAGATGCTGATTCGACGTCGACGCCTGATCCGCCCCTCGCGAGCGGAAGTCGTATCGCTTCAGCAGCGAATGCTTCGGGAACTCGAGGTTATAGCTCCAGCGGAACGTCATCATCCAGTCCGCCGCGCTCGAAGCGAGCTCCAGCCACAGCGCTTCGCGGTTGTACTCGTACAGCTTCACGTAGGCGACCACCGCGTTGTACGCGTCCTCCGACGTGGGCGTCAGATGCACGTCTTCGGGCGCGCCGTAGATGTATTCGGCTCGGACGAACTTTTCGTAATAGCGCCCCGCCTTGGCCGCCGCCTCCGCGAACGCCGGCTCGCCGAACAGCGCGGCGCCTTCGAGCAGCGAAGCGATCCACAAGATGCCTCCCGCCCCGTCCCACTCCTCCACGACGCCGGTATTCGCGTTATAATACGAGCCGAAGTTGCCGTCCTCGGCTTGGATGCTCGCCGCGAACCGCAAGTTCGACAGTGCCGCCGCTTCCCAGTCCGGATGGCTCCCGCCCCGCGTCTTCTCGAAGGCGACCGCGCGCGTCATGAACAGCGTCGCCTCCGCGATCGTCCGCGCCTGCAGCCAATCGGACTTCGGGTTCCAGCCCGCCGTCCAGCCTCGCCCCACGACCCACGAAGCCCAAAACGTGCCGCACGGCGCGAGGCCCGACGCGATCTTATCGAGTACGGCGCTCCCCGCCTCGACGTAATCGGATCGGCCCTCCTTGCGGCCGTACGTCAGCAGCGCATGGGCGTACGGCGCCCCGCTCACCCAGCCGACGTGCATATGCGGCCGGTCGCCCTGCCCCTTCACGTTGTTGTTGAATTCGCGGTCGAACGCCGCCGTCTCGTTCAAGATGCCGTGCTCCCGGTTATAATGCCACGTATAGAGGCCGTGGGCCGTCAGCTCCGCCGCCTTTTCCAGGCCCATCCAAGGGTTCAACGCATGCTCTTCCTTATGAAGCTTGTACATCTGCCGCACGAACGGGTCGTACGCATGGGGATTCGGCTCCGCCGTATACACCTTCAGCCGCAGCGTCATCCGCTCCCCGGGCGCGAACCGGTAATACGTCAGGTCGGCCGGCGCAGGCACCTTATGCCCGACGAACGTGACCGGCTCCTCCCTATACGGGAAGTCGAGCCAGATGCTCGTGCCGTCCGCATTGCCGCGGAAGCCGAGTCCGGTCAGGCCCGCCGCGGACGTCTCCTCCGTGCACAGCGCGCCGCACAGCGCATCGTTCCAAGCGAAGACGGCCGGCAGCGCCGCGCGGTCGGAACGGAACGACCAGTAGTCGGACACCATCTGCTCATGGTCGCCGTCCCGGTAATCGTACCGCGGGTAGGGGCGCAGATTTTTCTCGAACCGATTTTCCTTATAGAACGCCCCCGGAATCATCCAATCCGGACGCCCGCTGCCGACCAGCTCCGCCCCGAAGGTCAAGCCGTACTCGGCCGCTTCCTCCCCAAGGTACTTAAGGCGCAGCTCGACGTCGATGTAGCCGCAATGATCTTCCTTCGCTTCCCACACCGTTTCCACTCGAAAATGCCCCGCCGCCCCCGTCGCGACGAGCGCCTGTCCTTCCTCGCGAGCATCCGTCGCGCGGACAACGTCCGTCGCGCCGTCCTTCCGCCGGGCCGTCAGCAGCGCGCCGAAGCGCAGGTAACCGGCTTCGCCTTCGCCGTTCTCGCCGCCCGGCGCGAAGATGCGCAGCTCCTTCGTATTTTGCGATTCCGATACCTTCATCGTGTCCTTCATCGTTCGCCAACCCCTTTATCCTATCGTTATGCCCATTCCGCCGGCCCGCAAGAATCGCGAACGATGAACTTCGGCCGAAGCAGATGACTTCGCGGCGTATTCTCGGTTCCTTCGATTTTCCGAAACAGCCCTTCCGCCGCCAGCGTCCCGATGTCGCGGAACGGCTGGCGTACCGTCGTCAGCGCGGGGTCCACCCACCCGGCGACGGGAATATCGTCGAAGCCCGCGACCGACAGCTCCCGCGGGACGCTTCGGCCCAGCTCCTTCAACGCCCGCAGCGCGCCGATCGCCGCCTCGTCGCTGGAGACGACGACCGCCGTAACGTCGGCCTCGCCGGCGAGCCGCCGCATCGCTTCGTAGCCTCCCTGATTCGTCCAATCCGATTCGACGACCCACTCCTCCCGGACCGGCATCCCGAGCGCTTCCATCGTTCGGCGATAACCCTTGTATCTATATTTGCTTGCGGAGAGGTCGTTCTGCCCCGAGATGTACCCGATTCGCCGATGGCCGATGCCGTGAAGGTACGTCACGACCTCTTCGATGCCCGCGGCGTTGTCGACGTCCACCGAGAACACGCCCTCCAGCTCGCAATGATCGCCGATCAGCGCGATCGGATATCCCGCGTCCCGGATCGCCCGCACGTCTTCCTCGTTCCGCTTGCGGAAGCTCGCGAGAATCAAGCCGTCGACCTGTCCTTCGTACAAGTAATTCAAGAACGAAGTCTCCTTGTCGAAGTTGGACGTCCAGCTGAGGAAGATGCAGTTGTACCCGTTCCGCCTCGCCACGGCTTCGATTCCTTTAATCATGCCCGAGTAGAAAATGTTCGAAATATCGTCGATGACGATCCCGATCGTATAGGTCTTGTTCATGACCAATCTTCTTGCATGGGCGTTGCGGTGGTAATTCAGCTCCGCGATCGCCTTTTCGAGCGCGTCCTGCGTCGCCTTCTTCACCTGCTGCCCGTTGAGGTACCGGGAGACGGTGCTCTTCGACGTGCCCGCGAGCCGGGCGACGTCGTGTATGGTCGGACCCATGGGGGGCCTCCTTCCCGTTCGCGTTTCTTCGATTTCGGGAACGTTCCCAAAATGACGTAAACCTGGGCGTCCCGCGTTGCTCCATACGCCTCTGGATGCAAATGCGCGCCGGTACTGGGAACGTTCCCATTCTCTGCATCTTACCATCCACCCTACCGCCAGTCAACGCGATTTCCTTGCTCGGAGAACCTTCCGCCAGCCCGCAGCAAACTAGCCGTTCTCCGTCGTAGTTCCTAACCTCCGGCAACAGTCCCGGAACCGGCCCGGTGGGCGAAATCGTCGGAATTCCTCCGACTACAGCCCGCGCGGCCGGCCCGGGAAGCCGAATAGTCGGATATTCTCCGACTACAGCACCCTCGGCCGGCCCGAGAAGCGAAATAGTCGGACATTCTCCGACTACAGCCCGCGCAGCCGGCCCGGGAAGCCGAATAGTCGGACATTCTCCGACTACAGCCCACGCAACCGGCCAGGGAAGCCGAAGAGTCGGACATTCTCCGACTACAGCCCGCGCAGCCGGCTCGGGGAGCGAAATAGTCGGACATTCTCCGACTACAGCACCCGCGGCCGGCCCGGGAAGCGAAATAGTCGGACATTCTCCGACTACAGCCCGCGCAGCCGGCTCGGGGAGCCGAATAGTCGGACATTCTCCGACTACAGCACCCGCGGCCGGCCCGGGAAGCGAAATAGTCGGACATTCTCCGACTACAGCCCACGCAGCCGGCCCGGGGAGCCGAATAGTCGGACATTCTCCGACTACAGCCCGCGCAACCGGCCCGGAAAGCCGAATAGTCGGACATTCTCCGACTACAGCCCACGCGGCCGGCCCGGAAAGCCGAATAGTCGGACATTCTCCGACTACAGCCCGCGCAGCCGGCCCGGGAAGCCGAATAGTCGGATATTCTCCGACTACAGCTCACACAACCGGCCCGGGGAGCCGAATAGTCGGACATTCTCCGACTACAGCCCGCGCAGCCGGCCAGGGAAGCCGAAGAGTCGGACATTCTCCGACTACAGCTCACGCAGCCGGCCCGGAAAGCCGAATAGTCGGACATTCTCCGACTACAGCCCGCGCGGCCGGCCCGGGAAGCCGAATAGTCGGACATTCTCCGACTACAGCCCGCGCAGCCGGCTCGGGGAGCGAAATAGTCGGACATTCTCCGACTACAGCCCGCGCAGCCGGCTCGGGGAGCCGAATAGTCGGACATTCTCCGCGACAGCACCCGCGGCCGGCCCACACAGCCGGCCCGGGAGCCCAATTCGCGAACCATCTCCGGCTACAGCAAGCCCGCGGCTGCGGCTGAGCGAAGGGAAGACGAGGAGAAGGAGCCGCGAACCCTCTACCCGCCACCGGGGACGCAAAAAGGAGCCCCCGGGTCGAATTACGACCCGGACAGCCCCCTTGCTCCGCTCCCTATTTAGCTGTCCTGCAGCACATACGCCGCGTCGCGCAGCAGCACCGCCGCCGCGTCCGCCGCGATGTGCTTGCCGGCCTGCGCCTCGACATGATTCATGAAGGCGCCGAGCTCGCCGCCGGCGAGCTGCGCCTGCAAGCTGTTCGCGATGCCGGCGTTGTCGATCGCCCCGCTGTCCGCGAAGCGCGCGACCAGCGCCTTCAGCGAATCGACCGTGGCGACGAGTTCGAACGTCGCCTCGACGGCTGCGACATTGCCCGCGGCGTCGGCGGCCGTCGCGGTCACCGTATGCGCGCCGAGCGGCAGCGCGTACAGCGCGATCGGCTCGCCCTCCAAGGCGGCGACGCCGTCGAGCGCGATCGCGCTTCGCGTCGGATCGACGCCGGACGCGCCGTCGGACGCGGCGAGCCGCAGCGTCAGCGTCGCCGAAGTGTCGTACGCGGCCGCCACCGGCTCCGCGAACGCGAGCGCCGGCGCCGAGACGTCGACGCGCAGCTCGACCGAGCGCACCGCCTCCTCGAGGCCGACTACGTCGACCGAGCGGTACAGCAGCGTATACGCGCCGTCCGCGTCGAACGCGACCGGTCCCGTATACGGCGCCCAAGAAGCGCCGTTATCTACGCTGTACACGGTTTGCGTCACGGTCGCCGTCGTCGAAGTCGCCGCGAGCGTTACCTGTACGGGCTGCGTGTACCACCCGTTCGCGCCGTTCGGCGCGGCCGGGGACAAGGTCGCCGACGTAACCGGCGGCGTCAGCGCCGTCACCCGGATGTCGTCGAACCACAGCGCGCTGAACCCGCCGACGTAGAAGCCGATCGTGCCGGACGCGTTCGCCGGCGCGTACGCGCCTTCCAGCTTCAACGCGCCGTCGACGTACAGCCGCACCTCGCCGCCTCGAACGACGGCCTTCACCTCGTACTCCGTATTCGGCGCGAGGTCCTGATGCGGCGAAACCACGGTGCGAACGGCCTTCCAAGCGTGGTCGTACAACACCCACTGCGACGAGCCGTCCGCCTGCTTGCGGTACCCGATCCGTCCCGCGTTCGGACCGACCGCCCGATCGAACAAATAGAACGTCCCCTGCTCCGGCATCGTCGCCGGCGTCCGCAGCCGGAACGTCAACGCGTACGACGAGAACGTCCTCGGCGAATGCGCGGAGGCGCCGTTCACGATGCGGTACATCTTGTCGCCGCCGACGTCGACGACGCTGCGGTTCGGGTCCGTCGGCCAGCCGCCGGCGCCCGACTCGAAATCCACGGCGTGCAGCACGTCGGACACCGTCACCCGAGCGACCGCCTTCGCGTTCGGATTCGCGACCGACGTCGCGGTCACGTCCGCTTCGCCGTAGCCGACCCCGACGACGAGCCCGTTCTCGTCCACGGTCGCCACCCCCGGATCGCTGGACGACCAGACCAGTCGCCGGTCCGCCGCGTCGGACGGATCGAACGTCGCCGTAAGCTGCAGCCCGTCTCCGAACCCGACCGTCGCGGACGCGTGGTTCAGCAAGATGCCGGCCACGTCCGTCGTCGGCAGCGAAAACTTCACGTCGTCGAACAGCAAGTAATCGAAGCCGCCCGCGTAGAAGCCGACCTTGCCCGAAGCGTTGAACGTCGGGTCGGTCACCTTCAGCTTCAGTACGCCGTCCACGTAGACGCTAATGTCGGCGCCCTTCACGATGACCCGCACGTCGTACGTCGTATTCGGCTGCAAATCCTGATGCGGGAAGACGGTCTCCTTCACCGTCGCCCACGCGCCGTTGTACAGCAGCCACCTCGAGGTGCCGTCCTCCAGCTTCCGGTACCCGATCCGACCGCTGCTGCCGCTCGCGTTCTGCCGATCGAAAATATAGAACGTCGCCACCCCGGCCGGGATCGTCTCCGGCGTCTTCAGCTTGAACGTCAGCTCGTAATTCGAGAACGCGTTCTCGTTGAGCGCCGTCGCGCCCCTCAGCAGCTTATACATCTTGTTCCCGCCGACATCCACGATGCTTCGGTTCGGATCGGTCGGCCAGCCGTTGCGTCCGCTCTCGAAATCGGTGAACTCGAGAATGCCGTCCCCGACTTCGACGACGACCGTCACCTCGTCGACGAGCGACGGATCGGCGACGGACGACACCGTGACCGTCGTCTGTCCCGGCATGACGCCTTTCAGCACTCCGTTCGCGTCGACCGTCGCGACGGAAGGATCGCCGGAGACGTACTGAAGCGTCCGGTTCGTGGCGTTCCACGGCAACACGGCCGCGTACAGCTTCCGCGTTTTCCCCATGTCCACCGTCACCGCTTCGTCGTAAAGCTGTATGCCCTCCACGTCGATCGTCTCCGGCGCGAGGTACGGCCCCGCCTTCCCGTCGATGCCGATATCGTGGAACGGAATGTTCACGAAGCCGGGAATCTGCTGGAACACGGCCGCGTTATCGGTCAACGCCAGATCGCCGTTCGCCCAATCGACGAAGCCCGGATCGCCGTTCGTCACCCAGTTGCCCTCGTACTGCACCAACCCGAACTTGTCGTAAGCGCCTTGCGCGTTCGTCGTCGCGCTGCGCGCCTTCGTCGGATTCCACACGACGTTGTTATGGAACGTATTCGTGGTCGGATAATACCGGTTCTCCTCGAAGAAATCCGCAAGCTCCGGATACTTGATCAAGTGCGGCATGCCGACGAAGTCGTTGTACTTGTCGAATAAGGCGATCCATTGCGGCATGTAATTTTTATTGATTTGCTGATCCGGCCCGTCGCCCAAGTACAGATCCGCATAGTCGTACGGCACCTTCGCGTCGACGAAGATGTTGTTGCGCGTCAAGATGTGCGAGCCCCCGTTGTTGCGAACCGCGGAGTTGCCCATCCGATGGAAAATGTTCTCCTCGATCACGAGCCCCATCGTGAAGTTGTCGGGGTAGACGCCCTCCACGCCCGCCTTCCCTTCGCCGATATGATGGAAGTAGTTCCGCTTGATGACCGTGCCCCGCTCATGCGGCAGATGACCCTGATTCATATAGATGGCGCCGAGGTCCGAGAACATCTTGCACACGTCGTAGATGTCGTTATATTCCACAAGATGATCGTTGCCGAAAATGAGAATGCCCGGATGCGGCGCATCGTGAATTTCGCTGTGCGACAGCCGATTGCCGGCGCCGGTCAAGATGACGGCCGGGTTATACGCCTTGTGGTAATAAGCGAAGTCGTGAATATGGCTGTGCTCCACGACGTTGTTGCCCGGCACGAGCGTCAGCCGGTCGCCGCCGTTCAGCGTCACTCCCGTGCCGCCGATATGATGGATGTGGGTATAGGACACCGCGTGGTTGACGCCGGTCGCCTTCGCGAAGTCGTTGTACAGCCAGCGGCTCTGCGTGTTGACGAGCACGCCGCCGTTCGAGAAGTTGCGGATTTCGCTGTGCTCGATCCGCACGCCGTCGCCGCCCATGATGACGACGGCGGAGTCGCGCCCGTTTTCCAAAATCAAATCCTTGAACGTAATATGCGACGCATTGACCGCGTTGATCATCGGCGTCTTCAGCATCGTCACCGTAATGTCGGGATTCGCCTCGGCGAACGAAGCCGTCGGAAGGAAGTACAGCACCCCTTTCGCTCGGTCGATGTAATACTCGCCGGGCATATCGATTTCTTCCAGCAGGTTTTGCGCGAAGTGGAAGTCCGGATACCAATTCGTGAAGATGCCGCTCATCTCGCCGTACCGCAGCGTGATCGTCTTGTTTTCGAGGTCGATGTTCGCGATCTTGTTGTACGACCATTCCCAGCTATACCCGAAAATGCCGTCCAACCAAATATCGTCGGCCTGCGTCCAGTACTGCGGCCGGTCGTACGTAAACTTGAACGTGCCGCCCCGCTGCTGCAGATCGGCGTCCCGGCGCGTCGGGCCGGGGTCCAGGATGTCGCCCATCTGCACCGTGCCTTCGTTCGGCCAGCGCGCCAGCGTCATGCCTTCGCCTTCGACGTACAGCCCATCGGCGGCACGAGGCTGACGTCGTTCGCAAGATAATACCCGTGCCTGCTCATCTGGCCGTAATCCGTGATGCCGCGGCTCGCAAGATCGGCCTGCAGCACCTTGCCGCGCGCCTCGACGCTGACGATGCGGTTCAGCACGACCGGGTCTTCGACCGGGACGAACCAGCTCTTGTCGAGCTTCATGCCGCCGGTTAGCGTCACGGACTCGCCGGGGTACGCTTTGTACGTAATCCGGGCGTCCGCCGCGCCGGAATCGCGCTCGTCGAGCAGGAAGCTCTGCGTCCGCTCGTATTCGCCGCCGCGCAAATAGACGGTGACGCCGCCCTGCGGCAAGCCCGACGTCGCCTTCAGCGACCGGATCGCTTCCCGCGCCCGCTCGAGCGTGAGGAACGGCGACTCGACGGTGCCGGCGTTGGAATCGCTTCCATTCGGCGCTATAAAAAATTCCGCTCCTCCGGCAGCGGCCTGAGCCCCGGGCGTGGGAAGCGAGCCGAACAGAAGGCTGATTAATAGGAGCAGCGCGAACCATTTTCGATTGTGCTTCATGATTTCATCCTTTCGGTTGCAGAGTGAATTGAATTCCCCCGAAGGGGGGCTCCATTACCCTTTAATGGAGCCGATCATCGTTCCTTTTTCGAAATAACGCAAGAGGAACGGATAGAGCGCTAACACCGGAAACGCCGACACGATGACCGCCGCCATCTTGACGCTCTCCGGCGCCGGAGGCACGACGTTCGTCGCGGTCGTGAACGGGTCGAGCCGATTTTCGATCAAGATTTGCCGGATCACTTGCTGCAGCACGAACTTCGATTGATCGGAGACGTACAGCAAGTTATCCGCGAACGCGTTAATATGGAAGACGATCGACCACAGCCCGATCGTCACGAGCGACGGGATCGACAACGGCAGCATGATGCGGAACAAGATGCGCAGGTCCTTCGCGCCGTCGATGCGGGCCGCTTCCACGAGCGCGTCCGGCACGGAGCGGAAGAACGAAATCATGACGAGCACCTGGAACGCGTTCGCCGCATGCGGCAGCACGTACACCCACAGCGTATTGAGCAGATGCAGCTCCCGCATGAGAAGGTAGTTCGGCACGATGCCGCCGTCGAAGATCATCGTGAACAGCAGCAGCAGCACGAGCGTCCGCTTATACGGAAATTCCGGGCGCGACAGCGGGTACGCGGCGCACACCGTGACGAGCAGCGTCAGCACGGTGCCGACGGCCATCCGGAACAGCGTGTTCGCGTAGCCCGACCAGATGTACGGGTAGGTCAGCAATTCTTTATACGCCTCGAGATCTAGCACCCGGGGGTAGAAATGAAAGCCCGCGCGCAGCGCCTCCCCCCGGTCGCTGAGGGAGACGGAAAGCACATGCACGAACGGATAGACGACGACGAGCGCCAATGCGCCTAATACGATGTAAATCAAACCTAAGAAGATGCGATCCGACCAGCCGCTTCTCATTCGGCGCCCCCTCCTACCATAAGCCGTTCTCCCCGCGGCTCAGCTTGCGAACCGTCAGGTTGGCGCCCAGAATGAGCAGCAATCCGACGACCGACTTGAACAAGCCGATGGCGGCGGTATAGCTGTATTGGAACTGCTGTAAGCCGACCCGGTACACATAGGTGTCGAAGACGTCCCCGGTTTCGAACGTGACGGGATTGAGCAGGTTGATGATCTGCTCGAAGTTCGCGCTCAGAAACCCGCCGAGGCTGAGGATCAGCATAATCGCCACCGTCGGCATGATCGATGGAACGTTGATATGCACGATCCGCTGCCACCGGCTCGCGCCGTCGATCGTCGCCGACTCCTGCAGCTCCGGGTTGATGCCGGAGAGCGCCGCGAAGTAGATGATCGAGCCCCAGCCGATATCCTTCAGAATGGCCGAGACGACGACGATCGGGCGGAAATACTCCTTCTGCCCCATATAAAACACCGGCTTGCCGCCGAACAGCTCGACGATGTACGCGACGATGCCCGTCGTCGGCGACAAAAAGTAGATGACAAGGCCGGACATGACGACCCAAGAGACGAAGTGCGGCAAGTAACTCGTCGTCTGCACGAAGCGCTGGAACCCGCGCGACTTCACCTCGTTCAGCAGCAGCGCGAGCACGATCGGCGCCGGGAACGCGAACAAGAGGAAGTACAAATTCAGCAGCAGCGTATTCTTCAGCAGCCGGTAGAAGTTCGGGTCCGCGAACAGCGTGCGAAAGTGCTCGAGGCCGACCCAAGCGCTTCCCCACACGCCGTCGATGACGCGGAAATCTTTGAAGGCGATGACGACGCCGTACAGCGGCCCGTACTTGAACACGAAGAAGAAGGCGAACGCGAACAGGTACAGCGCCAGCAGGTCGCGGTGTTTCGCAAGCATTTTCATGAACGGCACGTCCTTGATTGGGATGTTACTTGAACTGCTTCTCGTACAATTCGTTCGCTTCCTTCGTCAGCTGCTCGCCGCCCGCGGCGTTCCATTCGGCGACGAACTTGTCGAAGTCCTCCAGCGGAATTTCGCCGCTGATGATTTGCGCGAAGTACTTCTGCATGAGCTGCGTCAGGTTTTGCTTATACTGGCCGTCGGACGGCAGCGTCGAGAACAGCAGGACGTCCGTATGATTCGGCGTGGAGGAATACGTCTTTACCGCCTCCGCAATCGCCGGGTTCAAATATTTCGCGCGGTATTCGCGCGTCGTGATGTTGCCGAGCGAGAACAGGCGGATGCCCTGCGCGTCGCGCTCTTCCTGCTTCTCGAAGCCGGGCAGGAATTTCGTCGCGCCCGACGTCGCGCCTTCCTCGGCGAACGTCCAATGCGTGCCTTGAATGCCGAGGCTCGTGCGGTTGATCGTCTCTTCGTCGCTGCTCTGGGCGCGGAGAATTTCGAAGATCTTCTCCAGCTTCGCTGCGTCGCCTTTCACTTGATTGCCGAGCACGACGAAGTTGCTCTTCACGCCCCAGTCCCAGCTGCCGTAGCCGCCCGGTCCCTTCGGGTTGTTGCCGAGCGTCAGCGTCGCGTCCGGGTTAATGCCGCGCATCTCGGCGATCGTCGCCGATTCCGGCGTCGCGCCGCGTCCGACCTGCTCCTCGATGACGCCGATGCGGTTGTTGTACAGCTTCTTCCGGTACGAATCCTGCGTATCCGTGATGAACTCCGGATCGATGACGCCGTCCGCGTACCACTTGCGAAGCAGCGCGAGCGCTTCCTTCGTCTGCGGCGCGACGGAGCCGTTCACGATCTTCCCGTCGATCAGATGCCACATCGTCGGCTCGACGCCGAACGCGCCGAAGATCGAATAGAAGCCGGACGACCAGGTCGACGTCGCCGTTCCCGTCAGGCCGAACGTATCGTTCTTGCCGTTGCCGTCCGGGTCCTTCTGCGCGAACGCGTAGACGGCCGCTTCGTATTCCTCGAGCGTCTCCGGTATTTTCGCGATCCCGACCGCGTCGAGCCAATCCTTGCGCCACAGCTGCGCGAAATCGTATGGCTTCAGATCGATGAACATCGGGATCGCCCACAGCTTCCCGTCGAACGTCACCGTCTGGAACAGCTTGTCGGAGCTTTCCATGTCCTTGGCGTACTCCGGCATCTTTTCTTTGATTTGGTTCAGATCAAGATCCGTAAGGACGCCCTGCCCCTGGTACGCGGCTACGTTCGCCGGGTCGCCCAGCATGAACAGATCCGGCACCTCGCCCGAGGCGATGCTCGCGTCGGTCACCTTCACCGGCGTGATCTTGAACGTTGAACTTCTCTTCCAGCCACTTTTCGACTTCCGTGTCCGGCACGACGCCGGCCGCTTGGAAGTGGATGCCCCACGTCAGCTCGACCGGCTCCGCAGGCTGCTGCGGTTCGGATTTGGTCTCCGCGCTCGGTTCCGCGGGTTTATGTTCCGTATTATTGTCGTTTCCCGCTTCGGCGGCGGTATTGCCTCCGCCCCCGCCGCTGCAGGCGCTTAAGACGGTAATGAGTAACGCCGCGGCGAGCGCGGCGCGCATCGACTTCGAATTCGAGTGGTTCGACAACGCGATCTCCCCCAATGGATGGTTTGCTGTGGTTCCGGTTTCGTTTTTGTTTTCGTCTTCTGTATCCGTTCGCTGGTTCGAACCCGGCCGGGGTTTGGCAACGGTTACATCCCTACCATACCCGGCTCTCCCCCGCCGCGACAATCGTTTCTTTGGGGATTTCTTGCGTTTTTCGGGATTCCGCCCGCGATTTCGCTTTTATGTTTTTTCGGATTTCGTATGTATTTCGGTCTGCGGCTATTCGAAAACGGGAACTGTGATATAATTCCGATTGTCGATATCGAGGTCGAACCGTTCGCTCGATTGTTGGAAACGCTGTCATCTCGGGAGGGAATGCTTGTGCTCGGACGCCCGGTCATCAAAAATCGATCGCTGTTCCTCAAACTGCTGCTCGCGATGACGACCCTCATCGTCGTCACGGTCATTCTGATTTCCTGGGCGACGTATTCGATTTCGGCCGACACCAGCGTTCGCAATTCGATCGAATACAACGAGTCGATGCTGGTGCAGCAGCGGGAGCTCGTACAGAAGGAGCTGGACGCCGTGAAGAACGTGGTGTCCAACATCATGATGACGCAATCTTACCTGTACCGAACGATCAACGGAAGGCTTAGCGTCGGTTCGCTCATCGATCTGACCAAATATATCGAAGAACAGTCGAGGATGAGCCCGTACATCGACTCGATTTACTTGTATTACGACGAACTGGGCATCGTCCTAAGCTCCCGGAACGACATCAAGATGTCGGCGGCGGCTTCGTTCGAGGACGGGTCGTGGCTGACCGAGATGGAGCGGTCGACGGGAAGCCGGACGGCGTGGCTGACGGGGCGGCCGGACGGCTTCCGCCCGGACGGGAAAGCGACTTCGCTGCTTCAGAAGATGCCCCTGATCGGCGATCTGGAAGGCGCGATCGTCGTCAACCTGAAGATGGACGCGCTGTTCGGCGACTACTTGTCCTATTATAAAAACAAAAAAGGGCAGACGCTCGTCGTCGGCCCGGACCGCGCGCCGCTCTACGGGGAATCCGGATTCGAGCCGGCCGACGCGGCCGCGCTCGTCTCCGCTCCCTTCGAGGGAGGCACGGGCTACTCCATCGACCGCGGGGAGCGAATCGTAACGTACACCGTCATGCCTGCGACCGGCTGGACGTTCGTGAACGTCACGAAGCGCTCCGACCTGCTCGCGAGCATGAACCGGATCAAGACGATCGTCATCGCCGTGTCCGCCGGTTACGTACTCGCGGCGTTCGCCATCGCCTTCTTCGTCTCGCGGTCGATCTATCATCCGATCCGCTCGCTCATCGCGTATATCGGCGGCGTCGTGCCGGCTTCGGAGGCCGGCGGGACCGAAGCCGGCGCGGCGCCGACCGCTTCCGACGAAGCCAGCTTTATTCGACGCAGCTTCGAGCGGCTGACGACCGACCACGATCGGATGGCGAGCGAGAAGACGCGGATCGAATCGCTGCTTGCCGAGCACCGGACGGCCATTCGGGAGAAGCTGCTGCACGATCTGATCCGCGGCGTCGTATCCGAGCGAGCCGACGCGGCCGGCGACGATGCGGACGCCGCCGAAGCGCCGCTCCCGCTTCGGGTCGACTTCGCGAGGTTCGCGGCGGTCACGTTCGAGCTGGAGGACGATCGTCCGAAGGAGAAGGAAGACGCCTGGCGTCTGCATTTGCTCCCCTATCGCCTGATGGAGCCGTTCGGGAACGAGCCGCCCGCGGAAATTTTCGCCAAGGACGACGCTCGGATCGTCGTATTGCTCTCCGTCCCCGTCGGCGCCGACCATGCCCCGCTCGAGCTGGCCAAAACCTTGAAGCATGACCTGCTCGAGCGGTTCGGCCTCGTCGCGACGTTCGGCGTCAGCCGCGTCCATTCGGGGAAGCCGGCGGTTCGCGCGGCGTTCGAGGAGACGGTGGAGGCGCTGCACCACAAGATTTATATCGGGGCGGGCGAAATTTTGTCGTACGCCGCCGTCAGCGGATCGCGCGACGAGGATCGCCCCTATCATTACCCGTACGAGTCGGAGAAGCGGCTGCTTCAAGCGCTGCTGCAGTCCAACGAAGCGGAATGCGGCGCCATCGTCGAAGACATCTCGCGGGAAGTGATCGATCGGAAATTAGGGAAGTCCGCGATTCAGCAGCTGTACTTTCAACTGGGCGGAGAGATCGTCAAGACCGTCGCTCGTACCGGGGGCGACGCGGCGGCGATTTTCGGCGAACAGTCCGACGCGATGCTCGCGCTGTCGCGCGCGCAAACCGTGAGGGAGATGGAGCGCTGCATCCGCGACATGTGCGCGTTGGTGTTAGAGCATAACCGGGTGAAGCGCGAGCGGATGAACGACGTCACGCTGCGGCTCGCTATGGAGTTTATGGAGAACCACTATAACAACAATATTTCCGTCGACACCGTCGCCGACTACGTTCAGCGCAGCACCTCGTTCCTGAGCCGCATCTTTAAGGAGGCGACGGGTCAAACCGTGAACGACTACCTGATTCAGCTGCGCATCCGGCGGGCGAAGGAGCTGCTCGCGAACCCCGCGCTGTCGCTCGAGGACATCTGCCGGGATATCGGGTACGCGAACGTCAGCTATTTCAGCAAGCTGTTCAAGTCCCGCACCGGCCTGACGCCCGGCCAGTTCCGGATCGAGCGAACGGCGGATAAGCTGCGGAGCGAGCAGCTTTAGGGCGCTCCCTCCCGGGCCGGGCGTTCGCGCTCCAGTCGGAGTTCGTCTAGTATGGGAGCGCCCCCCAATTTTCGTCCTACGCCGAACCAAATTTGAGGACATCCGCCGCATTCCCCGCCTCCGCCGACCGCAGACACCGCTCATGGCTTCTGAGCTGACGACATCAGGCGGGAAAGAACGCCGACAGCAGTCCCTCCCTACCCTCAAACGCAAAAAAACACGGACCGTGTCGCGCACAGCCCGCGTCTCCCGTATTCCTATCCAAAAGATAAAACTTCCCTCAAGCGCACCCACAGTACCGCATCCCCCTCGGCGCCCGCTTCGTTCGTCCAAGGGACGAAATGCGGCCGCATGAATGCGTGCCAGTCGTCCGGCAGATCGCCGATACGCCTTCCCGCCCCTCGCTCGGACGATCCCGCGAACGCCGGCAGCTCATGGTACGAAAAGAGAATATCCTCATGCGCGCCGATCGTATACGTCTCGTTAAAGGAATTCGGCTTCTGCTCCTGCAGCATGTGGTGGTAACATACGTAGCTGGCGTAGCGATCCGGGCGCAACCTCGCTAAGCAGCCGATTCGTTGTTCGACGGCCCGCTCCCGACGCCGCATCTCCGAAGGCTTCGGTTCGCCGTCGTGAAAGACGTCGATCATCGCCGCGGCCCGCCGGCCGCGAGGACGACCCGGCCACGCCGACAGCAGCGGTGCGCATGCGTCAGGCCAAGGCAGGTCGTCCCATGGCCGCGTCGCTTCGAGGTAGACGTACACTTCCCCGTCCCGCTCGAAGACGGAACCGCCCAGCGCGCCCCGCTCTCGCAAGCATTCGGGCCAGCCGCTGCCTCGCAGCGCGCCGAGGAAGCGCTCCGTCTCCCCTTCGACGAGTTGCGCGCGAAACATCATCCGGTACAGAACGGCTTCACTCCCCGTCTCCCAAGCCGTATATGCGCCGGGCGTTGCCCGCCCGAAGGAGCCGCAGCTCATCCGCGCCGAGTCCCGCCGGGAGCAGCGACTCGAACCGCTCGACGACGTCGTCGTATCCGCCCGCCTGAAGCGCGACCGGCCAATCGCTCCCGAACAGCAGCCTTGCGCTGCCGAACCGGTCGAACAGCTCGTCGACGTAAGGGCGCAGCGGCTCCGGTCGTTCGGACAACGTCAGCATGCCCGACAGCTTCGCCGACACGCTCGGCAAGGCGGCCAACCGCTTCATGCCTTCGCTCCACCGCGCATCCCGCGGCTCGCCCGACCCTGCCCCAGGGCAACCCAGATGATTCACGACGCACCGCAGCGCGGGCGTCTCCGACAATCGCTCCGCGACCGCGGCCAACGCGTCCGGCCGCAGGAGCACATCCAGCGTCAAGCGCGCCCGCTCCATCAGCCGAAGCGCTTCTTCCAGCTTCGACCGAGCTTCCTCGTCCGCTTGCGCCCGCAGGAAGTCGCTCCCATTCAGCCGGACGCCCTTGAACGCGGGCGATTCCCGCAGGCGCTCGATCGAAGCCGCGAACGTTGCCGCGAACGGGTCGAGGCCGGCCGAGACGCCGACAACGATCGGGTACCGGAGCGACAGCTCGAGCAAGAAGCGCGCCTCCGCCTCCGTCGGGGCGGCCTGCACGGCGATGACGCCTTCGACGCCCCGTTCCTGCAGCTTCGGAAGCAGATGCTCCGGCAAGTAGTCGCGGTACAGCACCGGATTGCTCGGCTTCAGCCAGCCGTAATCGCCCCGCGACAGCGCCCAGAAATGCACATGACTATCGACATACATGAGTCTTGCCCTCCCTCTACAGCGTCGACCGTCCGACATACATCGGATCGGCGTCGTAAGGTCCCGGCCACGGCATGGCGTAGCTCGGCGGATAGACGTAGCGCTCCATCGAGAGGCGAAGCCGGAGGACGGCGCCGGGGAGGAGCGTCACGACGAGCCACCGGCCGCCGACCGCGACGGTCGGACCCGCAGGCCGCTCCTCCTCGTCGATCGGCGCCGCCTCGACGAACCGATGCTCGCCGAACGTGCCCGCCTGCACGACGACCTCGCGCGTCTCGAATAAACTCGTGTTGCACAGCCGAAGCGTCGCGGAGTCTGCGGCGAGACGCTCCACGAGCGCGGACACGCCCTTCGGCAGCCCCGGCCGCTTCCGCTGCGCGTCGAAATACCGGACGCGGCCATGCTGCAGGCCGCCGTGCGAAATATGCATCGGGCCGCCGAGCGTCAGCTGCGCGAGCCCTTCGAAGTAGACCGGACACATCTCTTGCCAAATATGAATGCCCGAGAAATTCCCTTGGCTATGATCGTCGCTCCAGGTCCGCGGATCGCCTTCGGCGGAACGCAGCTTCTCCAGCTGGCGGCCGATCAGCTCCATGTTGGCCGACAGGATGCGTTCGGGATAGCCGGGATTCAAACCGCGAACGTACTGGAACCACGGCTCCGTGTTCCCGATGTAATGCTTCGTCTCCCGCCCGGTTCGAGCGTCCCGCCCCGAGACGACCGGAACGACGATCTCGTTCCAATCATGCGTCGCCTCGATGCGTTCGATCCGCTCCAAATCCTCGTCCGCCATCGACATCGTCCACAAGTATACCGGATACTTCGGCAGCGCCTCGCGCCAATCGAACCAGCCGCCGTCGCCATGCTTGTAGGGGACAAGCCACTTGCCGTCGACCTGCCGGCGCATCGCCCAGTTCGCGTCCAATTGCGAACGGGCGAGCGCCAGCTTGGACAGATCCCCGCTCAGCAGCGCCGCGTTCATGCAGGCGTTCGTGATCGGCTCGATGAGCGTCATGAAGCCGTGCGGCCATCTCCAGCCGTAATACCCGCCCCACCACTTGCCGTCGTTATACTCCCCGATGACGTCGTTCAGCCCTACGTTATCCGGAACGAGGCCGCCGTTGCGCCGCGTTCGTTCCTCCCACGCTCCCAAATAGTCGAGTGCCCAATCGCGGAGCGACTCGTCTCCGCTGTGCATGAAGGCATGCGTCACTAACGACGTCGCGTTCAGATTGAGCGGCACGTCGCCGCGGTTCATGCGCTCGTTCATTTTCTCGAGAATTTGCCGATATACCGCGTCGTCGGACCATGGGCAGCGCCCGGAAGCGAAGTCGACGCCTTCTAGATCTTCGTACGGCGCCAAATAATGATCCAGAATGCCCCGATGCGTGCTCCAATCCTCCGCCGTCACCGTAAACCGAGGCCCCTTGCTGCCGTTCAGCGGAGAGCGGATGAGCTTTTTCTCTTTATCGTAGTTCGGCGCTTCCGGGTCGTCCCCCGTGTACATGGCGGCGAACCGCGCCGCGCGCTGCCGATCCTTCACCGTCGCCGGACCGGCGAGGCCGAGGAAATACAAGTAGAGGTACCCCTCGCCGTGATGCATCCAATCGTAATAAGCGTCGAATTCCCGGTGAATCTGCCCGTACGCCGTCCACTGCCACGTGATGCCCTCCCAGATGGCGCGAGACAAGTCGTACAACTCGTCGTCCCCGCCGAGCGCGTACAGCAGCGCGAGATTCATGAACCCTTCGTACGGATCGTCCGAGCCGTCCATCCCCGGCCAATCCTTATGCCAGATCAAGGTGCCGTCCGGATGCGTATACCGTTCGACGAACTCCTTCGCGGCCAGATGCAGCGCGTCGAACATCCATTGCTGCTGCATTGCCCAGGTCGGCGGTGCGGCGCGCGTCGATGCGACGATGCGGGGCATTTCCTTTACGCGATCGTTCACTTCGCATCCCCCCTGTCCGCGAACAGCTTCTTTCCTTGGAAAAGGTCGAATACGCGCCCCTCCTCCGCAGGCTCGAGCCCTCTCCCGTCGCAATACGCCAGGTTCGCGCGGAGCACCTCCCGCGTCGCCGCGCCGGTCAACGTCACGTGAATGTCAGGCCGGGACAAGCTGAACCGCATCGCCGGCTCGACGAGTCCGTGCGGTTCCGTCTTCCGCAGAAATCGCAGGAAAGCCATCCGCCGCTCGGCCTCTTCCTTCACGTCCGCCTTCAGGAACGGCGCGGGCACGTCGGCCAGCAGCCCCATCCCGAGCGGACTGCCTTGCATCACCCCGACGTTCGCGTCGCTCGCGAGCGGCAGCAGGTCGTCCTTGGCGGTATGATCGATCAAGGTGTACCTCGCGTAAAATTGTACGCAGTCGAACCGGCCGAGCCGAATATATCCCATCAACAGAGGCAGGTCCCTGGTCGACACGCCGATCCAGCGAATTTTCCCGTCTTCCCGAAGCTTCTCCAGCGCCGGCAGCGTCTCTTCGACGATCTCCTCGAAGGGCCGCTGCTCCGCGTCGTGAATCTGCAGCAGGTCGACGCGATCCGTCCGCAGCCGCGCCAAGCTGTCTTCGACGGATCGAATCGTCTCTTCCCGTCCGAAGCGTTGCCCCGGACCGACCGCCTTCGTCGCGAGGAACACTTGCTCCCGCTTCCCGCCGCGCAGCGCCTTGCCGATGCGCCGTTCGGATTCGCCCTCCGCGTAACTTGGCGCCGTATCGATCACGTTGATGCCGCCGTCGATCGCTTCATGGATCATCTTCTCGACCTCGAGCTCGTCGGCCGCGCCGAACACCCCGCCGAGCGGCGCGCCCCCGAGCCCCAACTTCGACACGCGGACGCCCGTTTTCCCGAAAATGGTATATTCCATGACTTCCCCTCCTACTAGAAGATTGTAAAGATCTCCCGGTATAATGAAATAGCAATAGGTTACCTCCCTATTACATATCTTCTCCTCGGAGGGACGTCATCGCGATGGAATTTCTATATACGACGCCGCCGGACGGCATGACGGATCTTATCGTCTTGGAGGTCGGCACGCAGCAATGCGCTCCCGATTCCCGCTTCGGTCCGGCCGTGCGGGATATGTTCGTGCTGCATTGCGTCCATGCCGGGTACGGGCATTTCGAATCGGGGGGCATCGTTCGAAGGGTCGGTCCCGGCGAGTTGTTTCTGGTCGCGAAGGATACCGTCAACACGTTTTGGGCCGATCCGGCGATGCCTTGGCATTATTCTTGGTTCGGATTCGGCGGCGCGCTGGCCGCCCGCTTGTGCGAACAAGCCGGATTGTCCGAGCGTTCGCCCGTGAAGCGGTTCGACCCGGAGCGCCCCGTCGACGCGTTGTTTCGGGATTTGACGAAGCTGCGGGACGAGCCCGCGAAGGAGCTGCTGCTCACCGGACTGCTGTTCCGCGTCTTCGGCCATCTCGCGGAGCCGGACGACGCCGCGGCCATGAAGGACGACGTAGGGTTCCACGTGCGCAAGGCCGTCGCCTACATGAACGCGCGATATGCGGAGCGGATCCGGCTCCAGGATATCGCGGCGCATGTCGGGCTGGACGAGAAATACTTGTGCCGGCTGTTCCAAGCGAAGCTGCGCATGTCGCCGTACCGCTTCTTGACCGACGTGCGCATGCGTAAAGCGTGCCGTCTGCTGCGGCGGCACATGCTCGGCGTGGCGGAGGTCGCCCGGTCGGTGGGGTATCAAGATCCGTTGTTGTTTTCTCGGATGTTCAAGCGAACCGTAGGACTTTCCCCCACGCAATACCGGGAGAAAGCCAAGTCGGAGAGCGCCCCGTAACGGCGGCGTACGTCCGGGAAGGCGATGGAGAGGAACTTACTGCGGCTTACTCCGCACGGTGCCGCGAATGAATACCGCGCGACAGGATCGAGCAGCATGCCGTTCGTCGGCTTCATCGACTTGGGGATGATCCGCTCCCCGGTCCGCTCCGGCTCCATGCGTCAGCCGCGACGCAGACCCGGGAATTCCGCCTGTCGCAGCGCCTCGAACAGGACGATCGCCGCCGAATTGGACAGATTGAGCGAGCGGATATTGTCGTTGATCGGAATCCGAATGCGCCGTTCCGGGAAGCGCGACAGGATCGAATCCGGCAGTCCCTTCGTCTCCCGGCCGAACACGAACATGTCCTCGTCTTGATATTCGAAGTCCGTATAGCTGCGGCTCCCCTTCGTCGTCGCAAAGAACATGCGCCCGCCCCCGTACTGCTCCAGCACCTCTTCGAACGAATCGTGCACATGCAGCTTGACGGACGGCCAATAATCTAGGCCGGCCCGCTTCAAGTCCTTGTCTTCGATGCTGAAGCCGAGCGGCCGCACGAGATGCAGATGCGTCCCGGTGCCTGCGCAGGTGCGCGAAATATTGCCCGTATTCGCCGGAATTTCCGGTTCGACGAGCACGATATGAAAAGCCATGTTCGGAAAAGCCTCCTTGAATGCCCTGGAATGGCGTCGTTTTACACACAATTAATATTCCGTTAATTCGGCGATGACGTCAGTGAAGCATAATGGGGATACACCCTATACCATAGGAGCGAACCGATGCCATGAAAAGAAGAATCCTGGTCGTCGACGACGAACCGTCCATCTCGATGCTAATCGAATTCAACTTAAAGCTGGCCGGGTACGACGTCCAATGCGTATACGACGGCGAAGCCGTCTTTCACGTGCTCTCCTCGTTCCGGCCCGATCTCGTGGTCTTGGATTTAATGCTGCCGAAGATGGACGGCCTGGAGGTGTGCCGGCGGCTCCGCTCCGAAGGCAACATGGTGCCGGTCATCATGCTGACGGCGCTGCAGGAACTGCCCGACAAGATCGCCGGTCTCGATAACGGGGCGGACGATTATATGACCAAGCCGTTCTCCCCGCAGGAGCTGCTCTCCCGCATCCAAGCGATTCTGCGTCGGACCGCCGCCTTGCCGTCTCTGCAGACGGACGAAGCGATCTCGCACGGCGCTCTCGTCGTGAAGCCGGAGCAGCGGGAAGCGTCGCTGGACGGCCAACGGATCGACTTGACGCCGAAAGAGTTCGACCTGCTGCTCTTCTTGCTGAAGCATCGAGGCAAGGTGCTCTCCCGGCAGCAGCTGCTGCATGGCGTATGGGACTACCACTTCCTCGGAGATACGCGCATCGTGGACGTCCACATCAGCCATCTCCGGGACAAGATCGAGTCGAATCCCCGCAATCCTGAATATATTGTAACGATCCGCAATGTCGGGTACAAGCTGAGCGATGCCGCCGGGAAGGAAGCCGCCTCGAACGGGTAACGCTCCGCATCGGTCAATCCGCCGGGGCGACGTTCGCGAACAGCTCGTTCATGTCGATTTCGACGCACCCGAACAAGGGGGACGTCAACGTATCCCCGAGGCCGTACGTGTCGTGCAGCTCGAACTTCCCGCCGCTCGACACGAATTGGTCGACGGTTCGGTGCGTCGGATCGGCGATCCAGTATTCCTTCACGCCGTGGCGTTCGTACTGACGCTTCTTGCGAATCTTGTCGTTTTTGCTTGTGCTCGGGCTCATAATTTCGGCCACGAGATCCGGCGCGCCCTCGATCCGCTGTTCCGTGAGGATCGAGGCGTTTTCGCGAGTGACGTATATCAAGTCCGGCTGAAACTGATTGTTTTCGTCCAAGTACACGTCGATCGGCGCGAACAAAATGATTCCATCGTCGGAGCAGATTCGATCCATCGCGCGGAACATTGCCGCTAAGATCCGTTGATGCGACACGACCGGCGCCGTCAGGAAGTCATACCGTACCCCCTCAATGATTTCGTACCGTTCTTCGACGAACGGATTACGCTGCGGTTCACCCTCGTACGTCTCCATTTGCTCCTTCGCGCGTTCGGCCGGCTTCTTCTTTCCCATGAACATCTCCTTCTTCCTTTCGAAAATGTCCCCGCAACGCGAAACACCCCGCCCAGGCCGCATGATGCGTGCGCTTAGGCGAGGTGCTTCCTCGGCTTCGTTACCGTCAGTATGACGGAAAACTTTGCAATTTGTCAAGTTTCGCGTATGTTCGGTTATTGCCGTTTCCGACGGAAATCGTGCATGAACTCCGCCAGCGCGGCGCATGCCTCGTACGGCACGGCGTTGTACGTCGACGCGCGGCAGCCGCCGACGCTGCGATGCCCCTTCAGCCCGACGAAGCCGGCCGCGTCCGCCGCCTTCAAGAACGCCTTCTCGTCGTCCTCGTTCGACAGGCGGAACGTAATGTTCATGCGCGAGCGGTACGGCGCGTCCGCGTGACCGCGGTAGAAGCCTTCGCTCTCGTCGATCGCCTGGTAGATGAGGTTCGTCTTCTCCACGTTGCGGCGTTCGATGCCCGCGAGTCCGCCCTCGGATTCGATCCACCGAAGCACGAGATTCATGATATAGACGGAGAAGGACGGCGGCGTATTGTACAACGAATTGTTCGCCGCATGCGTGTCGTAACGCAGCATCGTCGCGAGATGCTCCGGCGACTTGTCGACGAGCTCGTCCTTCGCGATCACGACGGTAACGCCGGACGGGCCGAGATTTTTCTGCGCGCCCGCATAGATGAGCGAGAACTTCGACACGTCGAGCGGACGGCTCAAGATATCGCTGGACATATCCGCGATGAGCGGCACCTCGCCGGTTTCCGGGAACGCGTCGAACTGCACGCCCTCGATCGTCTCGTTCGAGGTGACGTGGAGGTACGCGGTATTGTCCGGCAGCGCCGACTTCGACAAATCCGGCACGCTCTTGAAGCCGCTCTCCTTGGAGGATGCTATCGTCACGGCGTCGCCGAACAGCTTCGCTTCCTTATAAGCTTTCGTGCTCCACGCGCCGTGGACGACGAACGCCGCCGTCTTGCCCGCCGGCAGCAAATTCATCGGCACCATCGCGAACTGCGTGCTCGCGCCGCCCTGCAGGAACAAAACCTTATAGCCGTCCGGGATGCCGAACAACGTGCGGAACAAGCCTTGCGTCTCGTTGTTCAGCCGCTCGTAGTTTTCGCTGCGGTGCGACATCTCCATGACGGACATGCCCGTTCCCTCGAAATTCGTCATCTGTTCGGCGGCCGTCTGCAGCACCGACAGCGGCAGCGCCGCCGGCCCCGCGTTAAAGTTGTATGCTCTCTTCGTCACCCGTCCCACTCCATTTCCCGATTTCGATTTCACCTATCATAGCAAGGACGTACCGCGGGTTCAAGAGAAATATCCCATGATGATGCCCGCCGTCTCCTCGATCGCTTTATCCGACACGTCGATGATGCGGCAGCCGATGCGATGCATGACCGACTCCGCGTAATCGAGCTCGCGGACGATGCGCTCCATCGCCGCGTACGACGCTCCTTCGGGCAGACCGACGGCTCTCAGCCGTTCCGTCCGGATCTTGTGGATCGCTTCCGCGTTCATCGTCAATCCGAAGACGCGCTCCGGATCGAGCGACAGCAGCTCCTCCGGCAGCCGCACCTCCGGCACGAGCGGCCAGTTGGCCACCTTGTACCCCTTGTGCGCAAGAAACATGCTGAGCGGCGTCTTCGACGTCCGCGACACCCCGACCAGCACGACCTGCGCCTGCGTCAGTCCCGTCGGATCCCGCCCGTCGTCGTATTTGACGGCGAACTCGATCGCTTCCACGCGGTTGAAATACTGCTCGTCCATCTCGTGCAGCAGCCCGGGCTTGCGCTTCGGCGCGTCGTGGAACGTATCCGTGAACGCCTGCAGCATCGGCCCCATAATATCGACCGCGCGTACGCCTAACCGCGCGGACTCCTTCAGCATCGCTTCCCGCAGCTTGGGCTGAACGAGCGTATACGCGACGAAGCTTTCGTACCCCTTCGCTTCTTCCAGCAGCCGCTCGATCTCTTCGACCTCGCGGACGTGCCCGACGCGCTTGATACGAACCTTCTTGCCTCCGAATTGCCGGAGCGTCGCCATGGCGACCGCTTCCGCCGTCTCCCCGACGGAATCGGAGCATATGTAGAGGACACCCTCGTCTGGATGATACAACGTCTGCCGCGACTCGGGCGGCGTTCCGGGCGGTACGGACATGCGGTGCGTTCGACTCCTTCTGCGGCGGTTTACCCCGCTCTTCCTATCACTTTACCGTGTCGAATCGTCGAATTCAAGCCGGGGCCGTCGGCTCGCGATGGCAAGAAAACAGCCCCGGCGAGATGCCGAGGCTGCTTGGATAAGTGCAAGAATTAGCAATCGAAGTACAACGCGTATTCGTGCGGATGAATGCGGATGGAAACGGCTTTCGCTTCGGCGCGCTTGTATTCGACGTAGTTTTCGATGAATTCCTTCGTGAATACGTCGCCTGCCGTCAAGAACTCGTAGTCCGCTTCGAGAGCGTCAAGCGCTTCGTCCAGGGAGCCCGGAACGCTGCGGATGTCCTTCTTCTCTTCTTCGGAGAGGTCGTATACGTTCTTGTCGACCGGACCGTATCCGAGCTTGCGCGGGTCGATCTTGTTCTTGATGCCGTCGAGGCCGGCCATCAGCATCGCCGCGAACGCGAGGTACGGGTTCGCCGTGGAGTCCGGCGTGCGGAACTCGATGCGCGCGCCCTTCGGCGTAACCGCCGCGATCGGAATCCGAACCGCTGCGGATCGGTTGCCCTTCGAGAACACGAGGTTGACCGGCGCTTCGTAGCCAGGCACGAGACGCTTGTAGGAGTTCGTGCTCGGGTTCGTGAACGCGATGATCGCCGGAGCGTGGTGCAGGATGCCGCCGATGTAGTAGATCGCGAGCTCGGACATGTTCGCGTATGCGCCCTTCTCGTAGAACAACGGGGAACCCGCGTTGAAGATGGACATATGAACGTGCATGCCGCTGCCGTTGTCGCCGAACAGAGGCTTCGGCATGAACGTCGCGACCTTGCCGTGCTGGCGCGCCGTGTTGTGCACGATGTACTTGTACTTCATCAGGTTGTCGGCCGTCTTCGTCAGCGTGTCGAAGCGGAAGTTGATCTCGCCTTGGCCCGCCGTCGCGACTTCGTGGTGATGACGGTCGATGCGGATGCCCGCTTCCATCATCAGTCGGCACATTTCGCTGCGGATGTCCTGCTGCGTGTCGACCGGTTGTACCGGCACGTAACCGCCCTTAACAGGGACCTTGAAGCCGAGGTTGCCGCCTTCTTCCTTGCGGCCCGTGTTCCATGCCGCTTCTTCGGAGTCGACTTCGAAGTACGACTTGTTCATGCCGGTTTCGAAACGAACGTCGTCGAAGATGAAGAATTCGGATTCCGGACCGAAGTACGCATCCGTACCGATGCCCGTGGATTGCAGGTATTCTTCGGCTTTCGTCGCGATGCCGCGCGGATCGCGGTCATAACGCTCGCCTTCGGCCGTGAAAATATCGCACATAATAATCAATGTCGGGTGAGCCGTGAACGGATCGACATACGCCGTCTCCGTAACCGGCATCATCACCATGTCGGAGTTTTCGATGCCGCGGAAGCCCGGGATCGAGGAGCCGTCGAACGCTACACCGTTAACGAAAGTATCTTCGTCGATTTCAACCGCAGGTAAGGAAATGTGCTGTGCTTTACCGGACAAACCGACGAATCGGAAGTCAACCCACTCGATATTTTTTTCCTTGATCAAATTGAGAACGTTTTGTGCCGACATGCTTAAATACCTCCTAATTCCGAACATTGAGTAGTTAATTAGATCAAATCGTTCAGTAATTTGCTAAAACCTTGACGTTATTATAAACCCGTCGATATTTAGCGTCAATAGCTATGTAAGGTATTTTTGACGCATATGTCAGCTATACTCACACCCTCGAGGTATGTAAGCGTTCACAATTAGCAGCGCTTACATTTTTGCGATGCAAAAAGGCCGCCCCCACCCAGGGACGGCCTCGCTTATTTCTCGTTTTACTTTAATGAAGATACCGGCTGCTTCGCCGTCTCGAACGACTTGCCGACGAGCGGAGCCAATTGCTGAAGTTCTCGCAGCAGCGTATCGAATTGGTCCGGGAACAACGACTGCACGCCGTCGCCCGTCATCGAGTTGTCCGGATCCGTGTGCATCTCGACGATCAAGCCGTCCGCGCCGGCCGCGACCGACGCCTTGGACATCGTCGCCACGAGCTCGCGGCGGCCCGTGCCGTGACTCGGGTCCGAGATGACCGGCAGATGGCTCAGCTGCTTCATGACCGGAATCGCCGACAGGTCGAGCGTGTTCCGCGTGTACGTCTCGAACGTCCGGATGCCGCGCTCGCACAGCATGACGTTCGGATTGCCGCCCGCCAGGATGTATTCCGCCGCGTTCAGCCACTCGTCGTACGTCGCGCTGAAGCCGCGCTTGAGCAGCACCGGCTTGCCGCACGTGCCGAGCTTGCGGAGCAAGTCGAAGTTCTGCATATTCCGAGTGCCCACCTGCATAATATCCGCGTATTCCGCGCATACGTCGACGTACTCCGGCGTCATGACCTCCGTGATGGTGACGAGGCCGTACTTCTCGCCGGCTTCCGCCATCCACTCCAACCCTTCGACGCCGACGCCCTGGAAGCTGTACGGACCGGTCCGCGGCTTGAACGCGCCGCCTCGGAGCACTTGCGCGCCCGACGCCTTCACGTGCTTCGCGATTTCCATAATTTGCTCGCGGTTTTCCACCGCGCACGGGCCGCCCATCACGACGAGCTCCTCGCCGCCGATCTTCACGCCCTTGATGTCGATTACCGTGTCCTCCGGATGGAAGTCGCGGCTCGCGAGCTTATACGATTTCGAAATCTTAATGACGCTTTCCACGCCGCTCATCTGGCGCAGCTGCTCGGCGAGCGTCGGTTCCGCCTTGCCGATGATGCCGACGACCGTCCGGTCCGTCCCCTTGGAGACGTGCGCCTGCAGCCCCCGCTTCTCGATCGCCCGTACTACGTCCTGAATTCTATCTTCGCCCGCCGCATTCGATAAGATCGCGATCATAATTCCCACTCCTCACGAATATATATACGCTTTCGTACTTCGACGCGTATACGCTTCTACGCTTTTATGCTTTTAACCACTAAAGTAACTATACGAAAAAGTCGGCCTCTCCGTCAAGCCTAACTTGTCGGCGAGGCCGTATTTTTTTGCGCGAGGTCACGCGCTCGCTGCCTGCATAAGTACATTTAATTAGTCCGCGGCAAGCTCGCTACGCTACATTACCTGCGAAAGTGCATCTAATTCGCCGCTTAGCGGGGGCAGCGCTACGGATTACCTGCACTTTCGCAGGCATTTCGCGTTTACGCGTCGTTTCGGGCCCAAATAACTGTACAATTGCATCTCCACTGCCGGCCGCCGCAGATCAGGAACAACCGCCTACATCACCCGGCGAAGCGCGGGGACGCTCTTGTAGGCAAAATTCTCCGCCTAAACCGCACCGCCAAGCACGGATTCGCGCTTATTAGTGGAATCCTCACCTAAACTGCGCGGCCAAGCGCGGATTCGCGCTTATTAGTGGAATTCTCCACCTAAATTTGCGCGGCTAAGCGCGGATTCGCGCTTATAAGCGGAATCCTCGGTAGTGTCCAGAAGTTTGTGTATTTTAGGTAGGGGTATCCATCGGGACGATGGATGCGTCAATTAGATTTAATTTTCTGAACTTGGTTCTTGTG